>PWFZ01000259.1 GCA_003555185.1 Balneolaceae bacterium
CCATCCATGTACCCTGCGCCGGAATTGTAGACTTCAAAGGAGTTTGCCAAACGCTGGAACGGCTGTTAAAAGAAAAGGGACATTCCGTACAGTTCGGTCAACAGGTACAGCGCATTGTACAGACAAATGGAACCACATCTGTTCTGACAAAAACGGATCATTTTAAAACGACTTTTGTGATTAATTGTGCCGGATTGTTTAGCGACCGGGTGGCCAGGTCAGGTGGGGTTTCATCACCCGTAAAAATTGTACCCTTTCGTGGTGAATATTTTAAGCTGTTGGACAAAGCAGAATCAAAAGTCAACGGGTTGATCTATCCACTGCCAAACCCTGAGTTTCCATTCCTTGGAGTTCATTTTACCCGCATGGCAAAAGGGGGCGTTGAGTGCGGACCCAACGCAGTTTTTGCCTTTAAAAGGGAAGGCTACTCGAAGTTGTCTTTTAATTTGAAAGACACCATTGAAACTGCAGATTTTCCCGGCTTTTGGCGCATGGCAGGTGAACACTGGAAAATGGGGCTGAAAGAGATGTACAGATCACTATCAAAAGAGGCTTTTCTTAAAGAGCTTCAGAAATTAATTCCATCTATACAAAATGAAGATTTGAAACCATGTCCATCCGGTGTTCGCGCAATGGCGCTGCAAAATAACGGAGAAATTCTGGATGATTTTTATTTCGAAAAAAGGTCTAATGCACTTCACGTATTAAATGCACCAAGTCCCGCCGCTACTGCCGGACTATCCATTGGGGATCAGATTGTTGAGCAGATTCAGCATTAGTTTTCGGAGCAAACCTCACGGTTTTAAATCCTGAAACTTTCCCCCGTTAAATTTTATATACTTTTGGGGTTTGGAACCGCTTCCAATATCTCTAAATGGGGTTTTCACCTTGTATTCCTTATAATAGGCACACTATTAAACGACTTATCAGAAAATCTCAATCATAGAATTAGAGGCATTATATGAAACAGTGGTACATGTGCTTTTTCGCTTCACTGCTTTTCCCGGCGCTTCTGTTTTCACAATCGAATAACTACGAATTTAGTGGGACGATTGTGGACAGCCGAACCGGAGAAACGCTGGCAGGTGCAAGCGTAAGCTTCCAAAACACAACAATAGGTACTTCAACAGATCCCGATGGTAATTTTTCCTTTTCGGCCAATCTGGAAGAAGGTGAATACAGTCTCCAGTTCAGTTTTATTGGATATGTCCGTAAAACTCAGACTATCAATCTTGGAACTCAAACGAACATAGATTTAGGTACCGTAGAGTTAAATCAGGATATTCTCGGCTCCGAAGAGGTTGTCATAACCGGGGCTTCTGCACTTACCAGCAAACGTCAATTAGGAAACTCCATTGCCACTTTAAATGTAGATGACCTTAGTTTAACCGGTGCATCTTCGATTGACAGAGCTCTTTCAGGTAAAATTTCCGGAGCACTCGTTCAGCAGAATTCAGGAAACCCTGCGGGCGGTATTAGTATCAGGCTTCGTGGAACTGGAACCCTTTTGGGTTCAGCCGATCCACTTTACATTGTGGATGGCATGATTATGAATAATGATTCACCACAACTTCTTTCTCTTGGCGGATATTCTCAAAATCGAATGTCTGATATCAATCCAAATGATATTGAGCGAATTGAAGTCGTAAAAGGTGCTGCCGCAGCCGCCCTTTATGGATCACGTGCCAACAATGGTGTGGTTCAGATTTTCACCAAACGTGGGCAATCAGGCGAGCCGCGAATCACATACTCATCACGAGTAAATGTAGATGCCGTGAGAAAAACTCTTGAAGCGAACAGTGCGCCGTTTAATGCCGCCGGTGATCCTGTAGAGCGGTTCGATGCACAGGAACAAATTTTCAGAACAGCAACCGGATCGGAGCAATCACTTTCTGTTGTCGGCGGTCAAAACACGACCCGATATTTTGTGTCAGGTTCTTACCTAAATAACGAAGGTGTTGTTAATAATACTGACTATCAGCGTGCTACCACCCGAATTAACCTGGATCAGGATTTAAACAGTTGGGCAACTCTTTCTGTAGGTACAAACTACACATACAGCAATAGTCAGGAAATACCCAATGGTGGTTTAAATGATAATTATGGTGCCTTAACCGGATTTATTTTTGGTCCTAATACCGTTGATCCAAACCCCGATCCCGAAACCGGCGAATACCCCGGTGGATTTATCCTTGCCAACCCGCTCGAGGTAATAGATCGTTACGATATTAATCAAAGGGTAAGTCGTATCAGTGCAAATGCCAAGCTTACACTTACTCCATTTGATGGGTTCTCTGTAGATTACACTTCCGGAATCGATACATATAGCCAGGTATCTACATTCTTCATTCCCACAGGAACAACAGCGCCCGGTTTGGGACAGGGATTTTCTCGTCGTGCAGAACGTGAGTTTCTACAGGTTAATAACGATTTAAACCTGCGATATCAGGCATCCCTAACTCCCGATATTGAGTCCACATCACTTGTTGGTGGAACTCTGCAATATGAACAGTTCTCTACAATCGGTCTTGAAGCACGTGAATTTAGCCCCTTTATCGAAGTAGTAACCGGTGGTGGTAATTTTGCTCAACCCGGTGAAAGCAGAGGCGAACAGGTTATCTATGGTATTTTCGCTCAACAGACATTTGGCTATCAGGATAAGCTATTTCTTACCGGTGCCGGTCGTGTTGATGCATCTTCCGCATTTGGAGAAGATGAGAGATGGCAATTCTATCCGAAAGTCAGTGGATCTTACCTCATTTCTGAAGAAGATTTCTGGCAAAATACTTTCGGGTCCACAATTAACTCGTTCAAGTTTCGTGCATCTCTAGGAACATCCGGTGGATTAACTGCAATCGGTCCTTTCGACAGATTTACCAGATTTTCACCGACATCCGTGGATGGACGTAGTGCGCTGATACCATCAACCCGACAGGGAGCATTAAATATTCGCCCTGAACGACAGCAAGAGCTGGAACTGGGTATCGATGCCGGATTTTTCAATGACCGGGCAGGACTTGAGTTAACATGGTACAATCAGCAAACAAAAGATCTTCTTTTAACGCGCTCAATTTCACCATCCTCAGGTTTTCTAAGTAGATTGGGTAACTTCGGTACACTTCAAAATAAAGGTATCGAAATCACCCTGAACACCGTTCCGGTAAACACACCTAATATTCAGTGGCGATCAAGCATAACTTATGCCAGTAACCAAAATGAGATTGATGGCATAGAAAACGACTTCCTCATTCTGGGAAGCTCTTTTGGACAGTCTGCCGCGAAGAATGGTGAACCACTTGGTGTTTTCTACAGCTCTTACTATGAAAGAGATGCCAACGGTGAAATAGTTACTGATGATGCCGGACTCCCTGTTGCAGGACCCGGGAATAAAGTAATTGGCGATCCAAACCCCGATTTCAGTGGCTCATTTATCAATGAAGTACAGATAGGTGGTCAATGGAATCTTAGAATGCAGTGGGATTTCGTTTACGGGAATGATGTATTCAACTTTACGCGAAGACTCGCTGCTCTGTCTGTATTTGGTACGCTTCAGGATCCTTACGGAAGAGAACTTGAAGGAGAATTACCGGAAGGGTACAGCGCCCGTGTATTCAATATTTTTGAAGAATGGGTAGAAGACGGTTCATACCTAAAGCTTAGGGAACTGGGTGCTTCTTACACAACCACACCGGATTTCCTTGGTCTGCGAAGCGTCCAGTTTTCGCTCGTAGCACGTAACCTACTCTCCATTGATAGTTACAGCGGGTACGATCCCGAAACAAATACCGCAGGACAGCTAACTGCAGTTCGGGGATTTGATTTTGTGGAAGTCCCAATTCCAAGAAGTATCCAATTTGGAGTAACAGCTAACTTTTAATCCCGGGGATATCCAATTATGAAATTATCAAAACAACTTACGAATTCACTATTTTTAGCACTTCTCACTCTCTTAGTGGCGGCTTGTAGTCTGGATGTTACAGATCCAAATACCGCTACGGATGAGGAGGTCCTGAATTCCCGGGAAGGAATTATTTCTTTCACAACGGGAATGCAGGGATATGTTAAAGGAACAGCCTTGCAGGCATTTATCCGAACTCCTGCAGTTACAACCCGCGAAATGGCCGTAAACACCACCTTTGCCAATCTTATTGAGCTTGAGCAAGGTGGAACCGCCCTTCCGGATGATAATGCCAACCTTCTGCAGAACTGGTCACGATTATTGCAGGTAGTCGACATGACAACCCAAATCATAGAAAATGTTGGTGAACTCCCATTTTCTAATGAAGAGCGGAGTGAAATCCTTGCCATTGCGCATATACACAAAGCTATGGCACTTGGGTTCTTGGTAAGTAACTTTGAGGAAGCTCCTATAAATACTTCTGCTGATGGAAATGCTCAATTTTCATCCCGGGCCGATGTATTGAACGAGGCGATCTCTCTACTGACTGATGCAAACAGTGTGATTTCTGCTACCGCTCCCACCACAACATTCCGTACCGAGGGGTTCGAGCTCGAAAATACCATTCAGGCACTTTTATCACGGTACCACCTAATGGCCGGAAATTATGACGACGCAATCACAGCGGCGAACAATGTTGATCCTACTGTGACATCCGTATTTTTCTATGACGGATCATCTTCCAGGAATCCTGTCTATGATGATGTAGTAACCAGTGAGGCCTTTGCTGCACGCGATCTGTTTGGATCAGATTTCACTGAAGAAGGCGATGAACGCATCAACTTCTTTTTAATTGATGATGACGCAGTAAGCTCACCGAATGAGTTCGATATCGATATTTTGGATGGATTCTTTGGCACACCCTCCAGCTCTATCCCTGTATATCGTCCGGGTGAAATGAACCTCATCAGGGCAGAAGCGTATGCACGCACCGATCGACCTGTACTCGCAGTAGACGAAATCAATGCAGTTCGCACGAAAGAAGCCGGAGATGATGTTTATGGCATCGGTGCAAACCTTCCGGCATATACCGGTGATGTAGACGAAGCTTCTTTGATTGAAGAGATCTACCATCAGCGCAGAGCTGAACTTTTCTTAACCGGAATGAGCATGGAAGATATGCGTCGCCTGGATCGACCAGCCGTTTCAGGAAGTCCGGCACTTACAGATGAAAGAAACAGAAATTACTATCCGTATCCGGAACAGGAGCGACAGAGTAATTCAAACACTCCATCTAACCCTGATATTTAACCTCTTAGGCCTCAACTATAAAAGCCATGTTTCATATAGAAGCATGGCTTTTTTTATTCATCATTCTCAGGACAATCAAGAATAATTCGCTCGATAAAAAACTCATATTCATCAGGCAACTCGTTTGAGACAGTGATCATATGATAGGGCATTGTAAGGACTTGCGCTGTTTCACAATCCTCACCCGGTTCAGTTTCCAGCACTCTAATTCCTGTAACACCCTCAAGTACACCAACCTCTTCTATAGTGGTAAAGAACCCTCCTGTATTTTGCGTCCCCATTATTACTGCAATCACTTTTTTAGTTTCAAAATCAATTTCAGGTACATCAGGCACTTCTTCTTCATCCGCTGGCGGGGGAAGGTTTTCATTTAATTCAACCCAAAAGTCTCTAAACTCTTCTTCGGATTCAAAAATGAGTTCATCACTCTCTTCAAAAGAAATATTTCCACTGGTTTCTACATCTACTGTTTGAAAAACCGTTTCAAATTCGGCCGCTTCTGCTTCTTCGAAAAATTCTCTCGTTGCGTCTCTCTCTTCATCATCAATTGCGGCAGGGTCGCAGGCAAAAACAAAAAACATCATTAGGGGTAAGACAATAAGTTTTTTCATATCCGTAACAATCTTGATTTTTTGGGATTTAATTGAGAACCAAATGAAAAACGAACCACTATCTTCGAAATTATAGTGAAAACGTATTCCCCATACTCAGCATTATATTTCACCCCTTATTGGAATAGCTGATTACTGAAAAACAACCTTGGAAAGCCTCTCTCTAATATCTCTCAAATTCGGATACTGACCACTATCATCAACCCCAACATGCTGGCGGTTTGTTAAAAGAACCATAATTCGACCTCCCGGACTGACGATAACATTAGTACCGGTGAAACCGGTATGGCCAAAACTTCCCTCCGGCAGACCTTTTCCCTGAAGGGATGCCTCACTCATCATCCACCCTAAACCATGGCCATAACTATCTTCAGTGGTAAACAGATCGATAGTTTCAGAACTAAATAGTTTTTCATCTCCGTTTTTACCTTGGTTAACAAAGACCTTCAATAATCTATAAACATCTTCTGCAGTAGAAAAAAGTCCGGCATGACCCGCCCCCCCCTTTTGAGTGTAAAATGCATTCCCGTCATTTACTTCTCCCTTTAATGTGTAATCTCTCCAGCCATTCCACGACTCAGGATCCACATCAACGGTGTACCCAAAATCATCATCATACACCATTTTCTTTTCAAAAGGGTTTCCGTGTGATGTGGCCACTATTTGTGAAAATTGAGAATCGTCCGGATTAAAAACGGTTGACTGAAGGTCCATGGGACCATAAATATTCTCTGTTAAAAACTGATCAAGTGACTGACCGGACACCCGTTCGATAACATCACCCAATACCATAAATCCGAAATCACTATAGCTTCTTGTTTCGCCGGGAACGCTAAAAAGTGGTGCTTCGACGGTTAAATTAAGCCTTTCTTCAGGTGAATTTGCCACATAATAACCGGGAAACCACTGAACCAATCCGGAGGTGTGGCTTAAAAGGTGGCCAATCGTAATTGATTGTTTTTCCGCTGTATCAAATTCCGGAAGGTATTTGTGGACAGGGTCATCTATGCTGATTTGATGCCGATCGTGGAGAACCATCATGCCAAGAGTAGTGGAGAGAACTTTGGTTAGAGAAGCTAAATCAAACAGGTGGTCGTTTGTCATCACAACTGGAGATTCAATTTCAAACCCGTTAAAATCGAACTGCTCTGCATTTCCGGAGGCATGTTGATAAAGTATCCCATCCGAATCTCCAACCAATAATACAGCGCCAGCATACAATGAGTCTTCCAGCCCTGATTCTACAACTTCATCGAGATCAGCAGCCTCAAAAAAGTATCCCCTACCTTCCTCCCCACAAGAAATCACAATTACGAATAACAGAATTGGTATAGCGAGAGCCCACTTTCTCATGCCGTAAATTTTATAGTCCTGATTTTATCTCTTCGTAGTAATCTTCATACACTTTAACCACCAGGTCCATCTCAAATTCCTTGGCTCTTGCCCGTGCAGCTTTTGACATCCTTGCATGTAACTTCTCATCTTTTAAGATTTCTGTAGAGTAACGCCCCATACACTCTACATCTCCCAGCTCGCATAAATAACCGGTTTCGCCATGCGTATTTACTTCGGGGAGGCCTCCAATATTGGAACTCACTACCGGCACGCCACAACTCATGGCTTCCAGTGCGGCAAGACCAAATGTTTCGCTACCCGATGGAATTAAAAACAGATCCGAAATAGACAGCACCTCTTCTACCTGTTCCTGCTTCCCAAGAAAACGCACCTTATCGCAAATTTTCAGCTCACGGCATTTGTTTTCAGCTTTTTGCCGATCGGGACCGTCTCCTACCATCAGTAACTTGGCGTCGACTCCGTTCTTCAAAATCTGGTCGAACGTAGAAATCACATCCGGCACTCTTTTCACTTCGCGAAAATTGGAAACATGAGTGATCACTTTTTCGCCTTCCGGGCAAATGGCTTTCTTGAAATGATTTTTGTTGGACTTTTGAAACCGGTCCAGGTCGATAAAATTGGGAATCACCCGGATATCTTTTTTGATATCGAATTTATTGTAGGTTTCCTGTTTCAGGTATTCCGAAACGGCCGTTACCCCATCACTTTGGTTGATCGAAAAATCAACTACATCTTTATAACTTGGATCGCTGCCTATTAGGGTAATATCAGTTCCGTGAAGGGTGGTGATAATGGCAACATCCTTTGCCAGGTCTCCCAAAATTTGTTTGGCAAGAAAAGCACTTGTCGCATGGGGAATGGCATAGTGTACATGCAATACGTCCAGCTTTTCATGTTTGATCAAATTTACCATCACATTTGCGAGGGCCAGATCATAAGGTGGATATTCGAAAAGTGGGTAACTACTTAAATCTACCTCATGAAAGGTAATATCAGTACGAAACGCATCAAGCCTGGCAGGCCGCGAATAACTTAAAATGTGCAGGTTATGGCCTTTATTTGCAAGACCTTTTGCCAATTCTGTGGCCACAACACCACTACAGCCATACGTTGGGTAGCATACAATTCCTATATTCATATATCTATTCTTAATTTTGGGTATAAGCTATACAAATTTTGCTCAACTTGCATTCGGTCAGTTCTGAACTATAATACCAAAAGGCTTTAAATAACTTTAAACTCTGGATAAAATTTTTCCCCCGGTATCTCGCAGAGTCACACAAAGTTTTACGCAGAGTTTCGCAGATGATACTTGGGTGGTACAAAAAACCAACATGAAGAAATTACATCTGGCTACGGCAGAATAAGCCTTATAAAAATTCACTCTGCGGGACTCAGTGATTCATCAGCGAAAATCAGCGAGAACCAATACCATAGGTTTTGCAAAACTTTCAAGTCTGATCAACTTTCTTCCCTTGGGTACCTCGCAGAGTCACGCAAAGTTTTACGCAGGGTTTCGCAGATGGTTTTTGGTGTGGTTTAAGATAATAGGGTGAGTTCGAGAACCAATGCAAAAGGCTTTACAATAACTTTTAGGTAAGATCTAAACAATTAGGTGAAAATTTCCTTTTCTGTTATATTCAATATTGATTGATTTTTATAAATAACTGACGGACAGATCATGGCAGGACATTCCAAATGGGCTAACATCAAGCATAAAAAAGCGAAGGAAGATGCGAAGCGCTCAAAAGCATTCACCAAGCATATCCGTGAAATTACAGTAGCTGCGCGCGAGGGTGGTGGTGACCCAAACATGAATCCCCGGTTGACTCTTGCCATCGAAAACGCAAAGAAAGTTAACCTCCCGAAGGACAATATTGAGCGCGCCATCAAAAAAGGAACCGGAGAGCTGGATGATGGATCCGCAAACTACGAGGAGATTACCTATGAAGGGTATGGTCCGGGCGGAATCGCCTATTTTATTGAAGCTACCAGCAATAATGTAAATCGCACCGTAAGCGAAATCCGTCATATATTTTCCCGCAATGGAGGAAATCTTGGAACTGATGGATCCGTAGCTTATATGTTTGAGCAGAAGGGGTCAATCAAAACAAATGCAGACGGACGTGATGAAGAAGACCTGATGCTATTGGCTATTGATGCCGGTGCCGAAGACGTAATTATGGAGGAGGACTTTATTGAAATTATTACCTCCCGCGAATCACTCTTTGAAGTCAGTAAAGCGCTTGAAGAGGAAGGAATTGACATTGAATCTGCTGAGCTTATTCGAATTCCTGCCACAGAAATAAAAGCCGAACCGGATACTGCCCGAACCAATTTAAAGATGATGGATATGTTCGATGAAAATGATGACGTATCTAATATTTTTACGAATATGAAAATGGATGATGAAACGTTAGCACTCGCAGAAGAAGAATAATTCTTGTTGCTCACTCTATTTAAGTTCCAAAAAACACTACATGAAATTAGTTCTGCTTATACTTTTTGGCTTTTTGATTTCAGCTTCGGCAACAAATGATGCCCGAAAGGCAAATGAAGCTTTTAGAAGCGGTGATTACGAAACAGCAGCTCAGCTGTATCTTGCTGCTATTGAACAGAATCCTGATGATGCCCGGCTGCACTTCAATCTGGGAAGCGCGCTCTCTCGTATGGGAATGATGGATGAGGCCAAGGAAGCATTTGAAAGTTTTAAATCGCTATCTGAAGATTCACAGGAGCGATCAAAAGCTGATTATAACACCGGCACCATGCTCTCTGAATCAGAGATGTATGATGAGGCTGCAAAGTTTTTCAGAAATGCATTGAAAGAAAACCCCAACGATGCTGACGCTAAGCATAACTATGAGCTGGCCCTTCGAAAACAGCTTGAACAGGAGCAAGAGCAGGACGAACAGCCTGACGATAGCCAGGATGAAGGGGAAGACGAACAAGATCCCGATCAACAGGGCGACGATGAGCAGGATGAGGGTGATCAGGACCAGGATCAAAATCAGGATCAGGGTGATGGTGAGCCCGAAGATCAGGATAATCAACAATCCCAGCCACAGCCGCAGGATTTAAGTAAAGAAGAGGCTGAAAGTATGTTAAATGCCCTTGAGCAGATCGAACGCGAATTACTGGAAAACCAGAAGAAAGAAGCAACAGAAAGCAGATCCACAAATGATAAAGACTGGTAGCGCGCTATTTACCTCCTTTTTACTGTTGCTGTTTTTTGCAGGTAGTTTTGTAACTACGGCCAAGTCTCAGGATTTAACCCTCGAGGCTACCGTATCTGATACAAAAATCTTTACCGGGGAACAGTTTTCCTTGAGTATTCAGGTAAAAAGCGCCACTTCGCACAATATGGAATTGCCAGACCTCCCCGATTTTGAGGGTGTAAGAGTTCTTTCACCTACCCCATCCAGGAGCACTAGCGTATCTATTATTAATGGCCGAACAACTCGCACAACAACTTACACGTACTCTTTTATAGCGCTTGATCCGGGCGACTATTCTATTCCCGCCATAAACATTAGGGTAGATGGCGAGGTAATGCGGACAAACCCTATAGATATAGAGGTAGTTCAGAGAGGTACGATTAGCGATCAAAATGTATCTCAGTTACCTGACATCTTCTTACAGGTAGAGCTTGATGATGAAAGTCCCGTGGCCGGCCAGCAGATTATTGCCAGTATTGTGCTCTATTTTAAAGAAAATGTTGAAATCACATCCTATCAACCGGCATTTGGATGGAGAACCGATAGTTTTTGGAAGGAAGAAATCGAGAATGCAAGTCAGCCAAGGGCAGAATCAACCATCAAAAACGGAGTACGATACCGTATGGTTACGCTTTTGCGTTACGCGCTGTTTCCTTCAAGAAGCGGAGAGTTAACGCTGAGCGAATATGAAATGAATGCCGGTATTCGATCTCAAGCCAGAAGAAATGATCCCTTTGGTAGCTTTTTTGGCGGAGCAGGCACTAATCAACGACGTGTAACCCTTTCTTCAGACCCAGTAACGGTACAGGTACAACCACTGCCGCAACGTGAAGAGTCAATCGGAATAAATGCCGTTGGCGATTATAATATTACCCGAACGGTAGACAAAAATCGTATCCAAAGCGGCGAAACAATTGAGGTGGTCACAAATGTCAGAGGAGAAGGAAATATCCCGCTTATTCAACGTCCGGAATACAATTTTCCTGAAGGCTTCGATAAATTTAATCCCCGGGAATCGAGTAATATAGAACGCCGTGGCCTTACCATTAGAGGTGAAAAAACGTTTACAGAACTATTGGTAAGCAGAGCCCCCGGCACTTATGAAATCCCGGAAGAACGGATTGCAGTTTTTGACCCGTCAGCGAAGCGCTATCGCTACACCACGTTACCGGCCGTTCAGTTTGAGGTAACTCCGGCCCCCTCAGCTAACATTGCTTCCACTGGTACGGGCTCATCAGCCCTCCAACCCGTAACGGGGCTTGCGGTGTGGCATAGTGGTGAATCATACCGCTTCTACCAAACCCCCTGGTTCTGGATCTTTTTAATTATACCGGCACTGGCTGTGCTATTGACCTGGCGGAAGAAGATGCATCTCGATAAGTTAATGAATGACAGCGCATTTAGAAGGTATCATACATCGTACTCAACCGCCCAAAAACGTCTGGAAGAAGCCAAAACATTTTTACAGAAGGATCATCCCAAACAAGTTTACCGGGAGCTTCATAAAGCTATTACAGGATTTATCACAGACAAACTGCAACTGCCTGAAGCAGGATTGACTGATCAGGAGTTAGTTGCGACTATTCAGGAGCACTCTGTAAACGGGGAAATCACAAAACCACTTAAATCACTGCTCGACAAGTGTAATACCATCAGCTATGCACCTGCCGGCAGCAAAGAGGACATTATCGAAGATATTGAGACAACAGAATATTTAATTGATCAACTAAAACGAAAGCTTTGAAAACACAGTTTTCCATCGGTTTTATATTACTTATGGTAAGTTTTCCGGCACTGCTTTTTGCCCAGCAAAACAGGTTTGATGAAGCCACCGATTTATTGGAAGACAGCCAATACCGGGAGGCCCTCGAGATTTATCAGGAAATCGAAAATCAGGGGTACGAATCAGGCGCACTTTGGTTAAATATGGGAATCATCTACACGCAGCTCGACTCTCCGGGCATGGCAAAGTTTTACTTTTTACGATCTTCCACGTACCCGGAAACGAAACAGCTTGCAAATGAATCGCTGGATTATGTTGATTCACGATTTAGCCGTCGTTCTGCTGTGTTGCCGGCACTCCCCTGGGAATCATTTTTTGAATCTCTGAATAATTCTATCGGTGTAAGAGGACTCTTTTTGATAGGATTATTTTTTCTGAATACAGCAGCAGCTCTTTTTATTGCCTCGTGGTTTTATCATAAACAGGGATCCTTACTGCGTAATACCGGTACGGCTGTAATTATCGCCTCAGCACTTTTTATGATTGCCGGCGGTTATGTTGATTACCTAAATGACCGCTTTGGCACAGGGGTAATGGTACAGGAACGAACCCAGGTGTATCAACAACCTGATACCGAATCCAATACTGTCAGTACAGCTTTTGAAGGATATAAAGTTCAGGTGGACCATCACAAAAGCAAAGGCTCAGACGGTTGGCACTACGTTCGTCTGGAAAACGGACTGTTTGGCTGGATTGATGGCGAAAACATCCGGGTGTTTTGATCGTTTACTAACCCTTTTCAAATTTACTTCTCGGAAGTTCTTTGAATAAAAAAAACAATATTCAGCGGGAATATTCATAAGTTCTTGCCTCTTTCAGATTTCCATAAAAATAAAAATATATAGTGAGCAGAGACAGAAAACACAGTCAGAAATTAATATCTATAATTGTAGCAACTATAGCAGCAGGAATACCAATTTCTACCAGTTCTGCACACCAGCTAAATTTTTTGGACCCATCATTTTTAGTGCTCTGGATCGTTTTTGGGATGGTCGGTTCGTTCGGCATGTTTCTCTATTTTAGTTTAAAAATGCGTGATATTATTGGCACTTTTACATTGGGTTATATGTTGGCTGTAATCATCCGGTTTGTTGCAGATATTTTAATCAACAACATTACCCACAGCAATTTAACCATCTCATTAGCAGTATCGGTTGCCGCCGGAGCAGCTGCGGGATGGCTTGGAACTATGTTGTGGGCCCTCATTCGAAGAAAAAGATAATGCATTTGTCTATAAACCATTAACCCTCTATCTGAATCCTTGTGAATTGTAGCAGACTCATCATATTCCTTTTTACAGGGTTCTTCCTTATTCCCGGGCTCTTATTTGCATCCCCTGATGATCGCTCTCCAAAGCTTCTCTTAATTCATGTGGATGCAGTTTCATATCATTATCTAATGGATGAACTGGAGGCCGGTAATCTTCCAAATATCCAACGAATTTTCCAGGATGAAGATTTACTGGAAAAAGCCATCACCTACTACCCCAGTAAA
>PWFZ01000151.1 GCA_003555185.1 Balneolaceae bacterium
AACAAAGAACTGTGTTTCCCCGGGATCTCCCTGTCTACCGGCACGTCCACGAAGCTGAAGGTCAATCCGGCGGGACTCATGTCTTTCCGTACCCAATATGGCCAAACCACCGGCTTCTTTTACTTCCGGAGTCAGTTTAATATCTGTACCACGACCGGCCATGTTGGTTGCCACGGTTACTGCTCCGGGCCTACCGGCTCCTGCTACAATTTCACTCTCACTGGCGTGCTGCTTCGCATTTAAAACGTTATGCGGAATTTTAGCCCGTTTAAGCATGCGGCTAATGGTTTCCGACACATCAACACTTGTTGTACCCACCAATACAGGCTGGCCATTTTCGTGATATTCTCTAATTTTTTCGATTGAGGCGTTGTACTTCTCACGCTTGGTGCGGAAAATTAAATCTTCCTTATCATCTCGAATGATAGGGCGGTTAGTAGGCACAACCACAACATCTAAGTCGTAAATTTCATTGAATTCTCCCTCTTCCGTAGCTGCAGTACCGGTCATACCCGCCAGCTTGTGATACATTCTGAAGAAATTCTGCAGCGTAATGGTTGCATACGTCTGAGTTGCTGCTTCAACTTTTACGTCCTCTTTTGCTTCAATGGCCTGGTGGAGGCCGTCTGAATATCGTCGACCGGAAAGCACACGTCCGGTATGCTCATCCACAATCTGAACTTTTCCATCCTGTACGATATACTCTTCCTCACGTTCGAAAAGTGTGTAGGCTTTTAAAAGCTGGTTGATAGTGTGAATTCGTTCGCTTCGTTCTGCAAACCGGCGGTGAAGTTCATTAAATCGTTTTTCACGCTCCTGCTGAACCTCCTCTTTTGCCTCATCAATTTTCTTCTCTTTGTACTCTTTGCTGAAATCTTCGTTTGCTTTTACCTCTTCAACGCGCTCTTTTTCGAGGTCTTTAATCTCTTCTTCAAGCTCTGAGGTTTCCAATCCAAGATCTGGAATCACAAACATTTCTGATCCCTGGTCTCCGCCGGCAAGAAACTCCCGTCCTTTATCGGTCATCTCTATCGACTTCATCTTCATATCTACTGCGTAATATAGGTACTCATCTACAAACGGCAGATTTTTAGCATTGTCGGCCAAATAAATACTTTCTGTACTCTGAACCAGCTTCTGCATTTTAGGATCCTGCATCAGCTTTCTGAACTTCGAATTTTTTGGATACCCACGAGAAGCACGATAAAGAGCTAACCCGGCTTTATCAATTTCATCTTCTTTAGCCAGATGGTCTTCTGCTTCTTTTACCAGTTGCGTAACCAGTTTTCGCTGAGCATTCACAAGGTTTTCAACCTTGGGTTTCATCTGCTCATACTGCTGTGAATCGCTCCCTTGGGGTACAGGGCCTGAGATAATCAGAGGAGTACGGGCTTCATCAATAAGGATAGAGTCAACCTCATCAATAATCGCGAAGTGGTAATCGCGCTGAACAAGCTGTTCACTCTCAATGACCATGTTGTCGCGCAGGTAATCGAATCCAAATTCATTGTTGGTACCGTACGTTATATCAGCCCTGTATGCTTTTCGACGCGGCTCGGTATTGGGGTCGTATAAGTCCACACAATCCACGGTCAGTCCATGGAAATTAAATATAGGCTCATTCCACTCCGCATCCCTTCGTGCAAGGTAGGTGTTAACGGTAATTATGTGTACACCCCTTCCGGCCAATGCATTAAGATAGGCCGGCATAATAGCGGCGAGTGTTTTACCCTCACCGGTTTTCATTTCAGCGATGGCACTTTTGTGCATTGCAACGGCACCTACAAGCTGCACATCATATGGAATCATGTCCCATTCAATTTCGCTTCCTGCAACTTTCCATTTCTGACCAACAAAACGGCGACAGGTGTCTTTCATCACAGCAAAAGCTTCCGGCAAAATTTCCGCTAAAACATCTTCTAGAATTTCAAGCCATTCAGCTTCCAGCTCTTTAAGGTGATCGGAAAATTCGCGTCGGTCTTCCAGGTCGATGGACTCATCATTTGAATCCATTTTTCCTTTAATCTCCTCAATCTGTTCGGAAACTTCTTTAGTTTCGTCTGTGATCAGTTGTTTGAAAGATTCCGTTTTTTGCTTGAGTTCGTCATCGCTGAGCGCTTTGATTTTTTCTTCAAAGCTGTTGATTTCTTCAACAACGGGCCAAATCTTTTTAAGATCTTTTTCGCTTTTAGTGCCAAATATTGTTGTAAGAAAACTTGAGAGTTGATCTAACATGAAGGGGATTTCCGAATTTTGTGATTAAGTTTAATAAGTTACGGCTTCAGATCTGTCTGTTCAACAGTTCCTATAACGATTTTGTTGTCAATAACCATGCCTGAGCGGTATTCTAAGAGTTTTAACGTAAAAATAGCAGAATCATTGGGTGCAATTTGTTCGGAGATATCAATTAAGGGAATTATTCGTTCGGATTTAACAATTTTCTTCTTATTTTTGGGGTCTATCAAAAACACGATTTTTAGAATTTTATTTTCAGGTTATGAAACGTACATATCAACCGAGCAAACGTAAGAGAAAAAATAAGCACGGATTTCGTAAAAGAATGAAGAGCAGTAATGGACAGAATGTTCTCAAACGACGAAGACAAAAAGGCCGGCAGAAGCTTACAGTTAGCGATACCGCCAGCGGAGCAAAGTAAATTGACGAGCAATCGGTCTGATTTCTCGCTCCCCCGCTCAAAAATATTGAGGGGGAAACGCAACTTTCAGCGGTTGTTTGAAAAATCTACCGCACTTAATTCCTCTTCTCTCCAGTTTAAATACAGAATCTACGATAACCCCGATGAGCAATGTTTAATCGGGTTTATTGCGCCAAAGAGGCAATTTAAACGCGCTGTAGACAGGAATAAGATGAAGCGATGGTTGCGCGAAGCATACAGGTTAAATCAGCAACCTTTGCGCTCTTTATTTGATCAACAGTCTTTTGGATTTCACGGAGTCTTCATTGCTACAAGAAAACTAAAAAGTTTTTCCGATGTAGAAATCGAAATGGTTTCATTGCTGGAAAAAGCAAGAATCAGGCTCCTCCGCCCCGCAGATACTCCAACCTCCTCAACCACTCAAAAG
>PWFZ01000105.1 GCA_003555185.1 Balneolaceae bacterium
CGCAAAATTATACCCTGAGCTAACAGAGAAGTTATCAATTAAACGTAAATTGGATGACTGAACTTCTCCCGTTGAGTCTCTTCGTACCCGTTTGGTTTCCAATATGTTTGAAACCCCAAAACTAATTGTTTGCTGCTCACCTGAGGGGGGACCACCAAAAACTTCCCGATCAAATTTTGAAAATCGTTGTGTGGTGCCAAGGGTGTCTGTCTGTACTTCTTCATAAAAACCCCATATATCATCCGAAAAATCGGGGCGATAATTTAGGCTGATATTGGGTCGCACTGTATGTCGTAAACCCTCAAAATTCCCAACTTTCATCTGTGATATTCCATAAAAAGTTGTGCTAAAGTTAAGGCTTGTAGTAAAATCCCGTGCCGATGCAAAACCACGTTCTTTAAACGTTTCTACCCGGTTCTCTTCTTCATTGAACTGTCTGCGGGTTGTTGTGGGGTACCAATATTCATTAAAGTTAAGGCTCGCACTTACATTTAAAAACTGACTGGGAATTATTTGCCCGGCAGATGCTTGTGCTCTCTGAACAAAGCCATATTCAACGTGCTGATCACTACCCGTTACTTCTCTGTGAAGGGACGGATCAAAAAGAGCTTGCAACCAATTTGCGCCCGGTGATTCCTGATCAAGTGGAGTGAAATTGAAGTTTGATTGGAAATTGTTACGATAGCTGATTGATATTCTTTCGTACCACGACTGGTCGGTTGCCGGCCCGCTCGATTCAAAAGGGGAAAATTGGCGCAGAGAAAAATTCATTTCCGGACCGGTGAGTCGGGTAACTCCTGTATCAAACCGTTGGTTTAAATTGGAGCTAAGGCTGAGGTTGTACAACCCTTCAGGATGGCTATAGCGATAAGATACCCGTGAGGTACTGCTGGTTTGTGCACGTTCATCAATATCGAAAGAGTTTCTTTGAAAATAGTCTGACGTATTAAGATTTATATTTGCAGAAAGACTGGCGTAGGGCGAAAGCTGTTGATCGTGAGTCAGTCCAATTCGCCGGCTCACGGTTTCTGTGAAGTTCAGATCTGTAGGTTCTAACCCTTGCTCCCGCGAATAACCTAAAGTAATAGTCCCGTTGTAATTATCCGTTTTGCGATATTGAAAACGGGTTTGGTTGAAGAATGTACCGGATGTAAAAACATCAAATGAAGTTTGCCCAACCAGATATTCATTAAAGTATTGGAACCAGCCAAGATTTTGAAGTCCGAGTCCGCGGGATGAAGAGTTTTCAAATAGGTAAGTAGGTTCCAGTAAGCCGGATCGTCTTCGATCAATACCGGCAGGCACATAACCGAATGGGAATATCAGCGGATAGGGAATGTCTAAGATGTATAATCGTGCATTGGTGAAAAAGATTTCATCTTCATCAACAAGCTTCATTCGTTCTGCGCGAATGTAATAGTACATATGGTCAGGTGGACAACTTGAATAGATTCCATCCTGAATAAATACTTCGGTATCTGATACATTTTTTATCTGAGTTCCGATAAGGTAGCCATCATCAACCTGTACTTCGGCAACTTCAAATTTGCCCTTTTCGGTTCTGTAATTAAAAAGGACCCTGGTACTTCTTATATCCTGATCGGCCTGTCGCAAAACAGGGTACGACAGCGTATCCTCAGGAGACGGAGTGGTAGCTTCCACCTGATTTTTTATGAGATCGAGATCAATTATACCTGCATCCAGAGAGCCATTTTCGTGAGTTACATTAGCTGATCCGTACAGTTTTCCTTTACGCTGTTCGCGAAAATCGAAAGTTAGAGAATCGCGTGCCTGAAAATTTACAGCATCACCGGAAGCACGGCGTTCAGCCTGCTGACTTGCGGGTCTTTGGCCGGTTCCCGGTTGCGCGTTGGTATCAAAATCCATGGGTGGCGGGGGTGTGAAGGTCGTATCAGCAGGAATTGTATCGTTTACTGCGGGAGGTATTGTGTCATTTACAACCGGGCGCAACGTGTCTGATACAGTTTGCGCAGAAACAGTTTCATTCAGACCCGCAAGAAGGAGGAGGAATAGAGTGGTAAATAGGATTACGGACTTCCGGTACTGCATAAATTTTAAGCCAATTAACTCAGCTCTTCAAACGCGAGGCTTGCAGCTCCGAGTAAAGCCGCTTCATTTCCCAGTGATTCATAAATAATTTCAAAATCTTCCAGGAAAGGAGGCATTAAGTATTTTTTTGCTGTATCACGGGCGGGATCTAAAATCCATTTTCCGGCCTTTGCAACACCGCCACTAACTACAATTTTACGAATGTCTAACACATGAATATAGTTTACTATTGCATAACCGAGTTTTTCACCGGTTTTTTTGAGTATATCAATTGCAAGTTCATTGCCTTCATCCGCTGCTTTTGAAAGGTCAACGGGCTCGAGTTTATCAAAGTCTGTGTGAAATTCTTTATAAAGAGAATTGTCTGTGTTTTGCCGAATAGTATCTGCAGCAAAACGGCTCAAAAATCGCTGACCGAGATAAGCCTCTACTCCACCGCGGGTATTGCTGTTCGATAGCGGGCCGTGATAATTAATAATAACATGTCCCAGTTCAGCGGCGGAGCCTGTAGTGCCACGATAAATTTTATTTTTGAAAATAATTCCTCCGCCTACCCCGGTTCCCAATGTAATCATTATAAAACTGTCGATGTGTTCACCGACTCCAAATCGGGCAGAGCCAAGAGCTGCAAGGTTGGCGTCGTTATCGATTACACACGGCAGATCCAGCCTTTTTTCAATTTCATCCGCTACGTTCTCAACTTTCCAGCCGGGAAGGTTTGGGGGGTTCTTAACGGTTCTTCGATCAAGACTTACCATGCCGGGAAGCCCCATCCCCACGCCGATAGGCTTTACATCGTGTTCTTTAATGAGTTCTTTGACCTTTTTAGCAATAGAATCGAAAATATGTTCTTTGCCGAGATCCGCATTGGTAGGGAAGGAAGTTGAGCTCAAAAATCCAATTTTTTGATCAACTATAGCAACTTTAATATTTGTACCACCCAGGTCTATACCTATAGAAATCATTCAGTGCGTTATTTTTTTAAAGTAGAATCAGAGATAAAATCTGCTAAGTATTATGATAATTCTACTTTTTATCAGATTTAATTTTGTAGACAGTTTCATTGGGTTTTCGCATACCATATTCTTCCCGTGCAACTTTTTCAAGCAGGTCAGGGTTGCTTTCAAAATCAGAAATCTTTTTCTCTAATATATTAGTCTTTGTCTCAAGCTCACTTGTTTGCTCAATCAAGGTCTCTTTTTGAGATTCCAATTGGTATTTTGTGTACAGACTGTACGTGTCTAGAAAAGTGAACCAAATCACTATAAATCCGATCAGCAGGCCGATCAGAAAAGACTTCTTCCAGTGTAGAGGGTTGAAAATTTTTGTATTCATATTTGGCTTATTTATATGAAATAAAGTACTCCAAAAAGCTGTTTTAACCAAAAATTAGAAAATCGCAGATATTAAAGGATGAAACAACAACTTACTGCTTATACAATTCATTCTGCTTCAGAAAATTCCTGCTAAATCAGAAAAAAGATTGGTTAGATATGTTGAGATTTTAGCCGCCGCCGGCACAATGGCTAAAAAGAAACTTAAAAAAGCTGGAGCCGATTTTCTGCAGATATTCATAGATAAATTGAAAGGGTTCAGTAAAGTATTTGAGTTGTATACAATCGGAAAGATTTTGTCCGGGTATGGGTTCGGATAAGAGAGCGTGGGTATGGTGAAAATCGCGACAAATCAGTACTACAGATTAGAGGTCGTGCGTGGAGGGGATATGTGGGATCTGCTTATCCGAGGAGTGAAAATATCAAGACAAAAAAATAACCCCTGCCGGGTATCAGCCGACAAGGGTTAATCAAGAGAGATTCGTAGAAAAATCTATGTGAATCGGGAGGGGCTCGAACCCTCGACCCACGGCTTAAAAGGCCGTTGCTCTACCAGCTGAGCTACCGATTCTCAAATCCTTTCAAGACAACAAAGATAAGTAGATCAGTGATAGAAAATCAAACCCAAAATGTCATTTTTATTTAAAATTCTGATCTGCAAAAACGTCAGAGGTTTTATACATTATATATTACATATTGGATGTTAAAAAAATTCCCTGAAATTTCCATATAAAAAGATTTACAAGAAGATGGCTACTATTTTCACAAAAATAATACGTGGCGAGATTCCCTCATACAAAATAGCCGAAAATGAGAATCATATCGCATTTCTGGATATTAGCCCCATTGCAAAAGGTCATACGCTGGTGGTTCCCAAAAAAGAGATAGACTACATCTTTGACCTGGATGACAAGCTATTAGCAGATACTATGTTATTTGCAAAGAAAGTTGTGGCGGGAATGGACCGTGCGCTTTCTCCAATTCGAACAGGCATAATTGTAGAAGGGCTGGAAGTGCCCCATGCCCATGTTCACCTTGTACCCATTTACAAAGAATCGCAAAAAGTAGCACTGGGACAATCCATAGAAATTGGCGAAAAAGAGATGGAAAGCTTAGCAAAACAAATTTCAGCTGAGGTGCAATTGTGAAAATTCTTGTGCTCAATGGCCCAAATTTAAATCTGTTGGGTGAGCGTGACCCTGATCAATATGGCAAAGAAACATTACAGGATATTGAAAATAGTTTGAAAGAGGCTTACCCCGACATTGATTTTATTTTTCTGCAAAGCAATCACGAGGGTGATTTAATTGATGCCATCCATTCCGTTCGAAGTGGTACGATTGACGGACTCCTGGCAAACTGGGGAGGATTTACCCATTCATCAGTCGCTATTCATGATGCGTTGGAGTTAATCAATATTCCCAAGGTGGAAGTTCACCTATCCAATATTCATGCGCGTGAGGAATTTCGTGAGCGATCTATTACCGGAAAAGCGATGGATGGAATTATTACCGGATTCGGGATTAACAGCTACCTTTTAGGAACGGAAGCCCTAAAACAACTCAGCTCTAAATAATGATCGTTTGAGTAAACTTCGCGAGCTCTTTTCCGATACCCTGATCTACGGCATTAGCAGCGTGCTGGCCAGGTTTATAAATTACCTGCTGGTTCCGCTCCATACCGGCGTATTTAATACGGCCAAATATGGCGTGATTGGATTGGTTTATGCGGCAATCGCTTTTCTTAATGTGCTTTTTACGTTTGGAATGGAGTCGGCATACCTTCGCTATGCAGAGAACCGAAAAGAGGCTGCAAATGTATTTAAAACGCTGCAGACAGCCCTTCTGATCTTTGCCACTCTCCTTTGCGGAATTCTGTACCTGGCAATGCCGTGGTTGATGCCGCTCATGAGTCTCGAACCGGAAACATCAGGCATTTTCCTATTAATGCTGGGAATTCTATGGTTTGATACGCTCTCTATTGTGCCCATGGCCGAACTTCGCCTCACCCGACGCGCCATGCTTTTCGCCATACTGAAAACCCTGAATGTGGTGGTCAATATTGCTTTGAACTTCTACCTGATTTTGGGTCTTGGATTTGGAATCGAGGCTGTATTCCTGGCAAACCTTGCAGGTTCTGTGCTGATGACTCTCCTCGTATGGATTGCAACTCTGGACCTTCTGAAAGGCTCATTCAGCAAGCAGTGGATGAAAACGGCGTTTGAATTTGGATGGCCGTTTGTACCATCAGGAATTGGTTTTGTGATAAACGAAATGCTTGACCGGTTTCTGCTCAACGCTATGGATCCGGTTAATGTAGAGCAGCTTTACGGAGTGGGTACCACCCCCGAAGATGTAGTTGGAATCTACAATGCTTGCTATAAACTGGCGGTGTTTATGCTCTTGGTAGTGCAAATGTACAGAATGGCGTGGCAGCCGTTTTTTATGCGTCATTCAAAAGACTCTGATTCCAGAGAGCTATTTGGACAAGCATTTATCTGGTACAATGTTGCGTCTGCCCTGCTCTTTTTGGTCGTTGCCCTGTTTAAAGAACAAATTGTTGCTATTACTATTCCCGGCACTGGTGCTACATTAATCGGCGCTGACTACTGGCGAGGCCTGGGAATCGTCCCGTTTTTGCTGCTGGCCTATTGGTTTCATGGGTGGTATATCAATTTTTCATCGGGTGTGTTCATCAAAGAGAAAACGCGGGTATTTTACAAAATCACGCTGATGGGTGGAGTAATTACCATCATTGCCAATTTATTGCTTATTCCTATCTACGGTATGATCGGCTCAGCGATAGCCACACTTCTAAGCTACGGGGCAATGGCCACAACATTGGGACTCTATAGCAAAAAAGTAATGAACGTCCCCTACCGCCTGCCGGAAAGTTTCGGTTTGATGATCGCACTGGCAGTACTGGTTTTTGGCGAGCCGTGGATTACAGAGCTATTGAATAGTGGGGAAATTCTTTCAAAGATGATAATCCTTATTTCGGGGATGGCAATAACGGCTGCTTATGTAATTTTCCTTTCTAAAAAGGTCTGACTTTACATTAAAGTTCACTGATCTTCTTGCAATTAAAAAATAGAAATTGTAACTAAACGCTGTAAAAAAATATCTTAAGTGTTAGATATTATTGATCATCAAGAAAATAAAGAGGCTATGGCTATCAGAGGATTATGTAAAATTACAGTTCTATACCTATTTTTAATTTTTTTAATAAGCAGTTGCGGTGTTGCAGATAATGAGCAAGTCAGATCTGAGATTGGCTCCACAGAAGTTGTACAACAAAATGAGTTGTTGGGTTATAGTAAATTAGAAGAGGGAAGTAAAGATTCTACTAAAACTGAAGATGATGAAATCATACTTTCAAGTTGTCCTACATGCATTGAAGATCCGGGTGATGGGACAGGAGGAGGAAGTTCTTGTAACCCTTCAAATGATTATACGATAAGTGCCACTTACGAAAATACTACCCTGTCACAAGCAGTGTCGGGGTCTCAAGCTTCCCAGATTTCATCTCATGTTAGACCTTTTTGGGCTGGAATTATTCATGAAGTCGAATCTGTGTTAGAAGAATCACCTCAGCCTGAAACTTCTATTTGGCAAGAATTACCATTCCATTCATATTTCGAAATAGATAAAAAAGCTCTTTTTAGTACAACGTATCAATCGAATGGGAACATATCATTAGACCTTGATTTGAGTAATGTTTTTGCAAAACTATATTACGCAAAAGTAGCCGGAATGGCACTTTATAACCTGCAAGTTGAAGTTACTGCGGATGGATTTGAATTAAATGGAAATTACAATATCTCACAAGATAATTTCATATTTACAGACTACAGCTTTGACAATCTTAATGTAAATATTAATGCCGGGTGGGTAGCTGGATTGGTTGATGCTTTGTATTGTGCTGCCACTTTTTTTCAGCAGTGTAACAATATTGCTGGTGCCGAGAGAAGTGCAGAAGAAGCAATTGTTGACCAAATAGAAATAATGCTGGCTACAGCAAATAATAATCCCATCAATTAATTCATTCACTGATTCATATACCGCAGGTTACAAATGCTTTACCTCTGATTGATCAGGCTTTAGCAGAGCTAATTCAATCTAATGTTCAAGCATCGATGGAGATTGCTATGCCTGCTTGTGGAGATATTACTCGTGATGGAACTATTCATTTAACAGTAAACACAAACTGATGATAAAAATTTCGATTGTGATATTGATTACCCTTTTGAACGTGCAGGTAATAGTTGCTCAAGATGTAAAAGATGAAGAGAGTAATCAGGTTTATACCTCCGATTTAGAACAGAAAAATAACGTCATCTATTTTGAATTAGGTGGTGCGGGTGTCTTCTATACTTTGAATTATGAGCGCAGATTTACCGAACATCTAAGTGCCAGAGTTGGTGGCGGTTACTTTCCTGTCGGGAACGTCACCTCGGTTCCAATTGGGCTTAATTATCAATCAGGAACCGGTGCTTGGCGCATGGAAACCAGCATGGGGATTTCTTATCTATATATAGAACGTATTATGCCTGTTATTTTTGTGAGCGAGGAAGATCATGAACAGGAAAATTTTTCTACTGTAAATTACACTCCCGGAATTGGGTTGCGATACCAACCCAGCAGATTCGAAAGCCGCGATCTGTTTTTCAGAGTTGCCTTCACTCCACAGGTTAAATACAATCTGAAAAGAATAGCACCCTGGGCGGGAATCAGTATTGGGGTTGCATTATAATGTAATAGGGGAAAAACACAAGAAATTCATATGAAGAGAATAATAATTGCCTTTTTCACCGTATTAACACTTAGTGGGTTTCAAATACTCTGCGCTCAGGAAACTGAACAGGACGTGAGTGAAATCCAAAATGAAACTGTTGAATCGGTAAAGAATGTGATCTACTTCGAGTTGTTTGGAAATGGCGGAGTATACAGTTTGAATTATGAAAGAAGGATTACAAGTAGCATATGGATGAGAAGCGGATTTAGTAGTTTATCACTGTTTGGTGACTACCTAACAGTTCCTTTAACAGCAAGCTATGTATTCGGAAGTTCTACAGTCTCCTTAGAGACAGGCGCGGGATTCACATTTTTTATGGTGAATTGCCAAGTGGATTATTTAATTCCTCAGATGAAGAGTCTGGTGCCGAAAAAGATTTGGGTTTTCTTCCTACAGGAATAGTTAGTCTGAGATTTCAACCCGATACTCATAATTTATTTATGAAATTAGCTTTTACCCCCTTTTATAACAGAACTGGGTTTTTACCTTTTGCCGGTCTTAGCATGGGTTATTCGTTTTGAGGCAATTGTGAATTTTAAATGTTGAATTGCTGGCCTTTGCTGTTAAACCACTCGAATTTTAACCACTATGAACACAATGTTGTGCGCGATGTACGCAGTGGGGGATTAACTCAACTATTCTTCTTTGTGTCTTTGCGAAACCCGTTGCGGATCTTTGCGGTTAAACCACCCGGATCATCGGCATGCTTGAAGAAAGTTTGGGGGAAGTTCAGTATCATTGAGTGATCGTAATTCAACATTCAAAATTTCCAATTCATAATTCCACGCTATGATAAAATCGCTCTACATCAAAGATTTTGCTCTTATCGACGAACTGGATGTTCAATTTGAATCCGGGCTCAATATCATGACCGGTCAGACCGGCGCGGGTAAGTCCATTATTATCGGTGCGCTGAATATGATTTTGGGTGAACGCGCCGATACTGAAGTGATACGCCAGGGAGCAAGTAAGGCCATTTCCGAGGCCACGATGTATGTGGGAAAGAACGAATACCTGACCCAACTCCTCGAAGAGAATGCAGTGGAAGTGAGCGAAGAGTTAATTTTGCGAAGGGAAATCAGGCATTCCGGTAGCCGTGCATTTATAAACGATACGCCCGTGAATATTTCTGTATTGAAAAAGGTGGGCGATCAGCTTGTGGATCTTCACGGTCAGCATGATCATCAAATGCTTCTGAAGGATGAAAATCATCTTGGAGTGATTGACCAGTTTGATTCTGTTCAGCCTGTGTTAAAGGAATTTCAAAAAGAGTACCGGGCAATGTCGGAGCTTCAAAAAGAGATGCGGGATTTGAAGCGACGCGAACGGGAGTTGAAAGAGAAAACAGATTTGTATCAGTTTCAGGTGATGGAGCTTGAGGCTGCGGAGCTGGATCCGTTTGAAGAAGAAGAGCTTGAGGCGGAGATGAATCTGCTCGATAATGCGGAGGATCTTGATCAAAAGGCATCCGCCATTGCAGGAATCGGAAATGGAGACGACATCAGTCTGATGGAAATGCTCAACACCATCAAGCTGCATCTGGAGGATATGTCGCGAATTGAGTCGGAGTTTGGGACGTATTTGCAGGAGGTGAACACGGCTCGAATCAGCATCCAGGAGGCGATCCAGTTTGCTGAGCGATATCGAAACGGGATCGAGTTCAATCCGCAGCGGCTTGAAACGTTGCGTCAGCGGCAATCAGAACTGAACCGAATTCAGAAGAAATATCAGCGATCAATTCCGGAACTAATCAGCTACTACAAAGAGGTGAAAGCAGAGCTGAATGTGGCAGAAAATTTTGATCTTGAGATTGAGCGGATTCAAAAGAAAATTGACAAACAAGCTGCTGTTCTGAAAGAGAAAGCAGTAGATCTGCATAACGTTCGGAATCGTGTGGGCGAGCAGCTATCTAAAGAGGTTGTGGAGTCACTGAAGAATCTTGGTATCTTGAACGGTCAGTTTAAAGTAGACGTAAGCTGGCAAGTTTCTGATAAAGGCTGGATTGAAATTGATGGTAACAGAATCGATTGTACAATTGATGGATGTGACGAGGTTCGATTTTATATCTCCACAAATAAGGGCGAATCGCCGAAGCCGCTGGCAAAGATTGCCTCAGGTGGTGAGGTTAGCCGTGTGATGCTCTCACTGAAATCCATCCTGGAAAAAGAGCACCATCTGCCGGTGATGATTTTTGATGAAATTGATACCGGAATCAGTGGAAATATATCCGAAAAAGTGGGCCGGGAAATGAGAAAGCTGTCAGAATATTGTCAGATTGTGGCGATTACTCATCAACCTCAAATTGCCAGTCAGGCACACCGGCATTACCGCGTGCAAAAAGTGGAACAGGCAGAGAGAACCATTACCCGAATTGTTCCGCTTTCTGATGAGGAACATATCCATGAAGTGGCAAGTTTAATGAGTGGCGAAGAAATTACGGACTCAGCACTCACCAGCGCCCGTGAGCTCATTGAGCGTGGCGGGATGAAGAATTAGGCAGAAGTGAGAAGTGAAAACGCAGAAGGCAAAAGGTAGCAAAAAAGTCCCCCGTTTGAAGGGGGAAGCGAACGTAAGTGAGCTGGGGGATGATTGGGGAAAGGTTAACTTTAAAAATCAGTACTCGAATTTGCGGAGTTATCGAACAGTGAAAACCGAGAAACAGACAAACAGAACAACCGATAAACCGAGAAAGTGGAATTAAAACTCCCCCTTAATAAAGGGCTCATCTTTTGAACGCGCCAGCGAGATTGTGGGGGATGTTCATTAAGGTTTATAAACCAGTTACCACCCCTTCGCCGTAGCCTAGTATTAATCATTTAATTCAAGGGTTTTTGTATTTCGTAGTTCATCGAACACCCCTCGTCTTCGCTATCGCTTCGACACTCCTCTCAAGGGGAGATAATATTTTCAAACTCAAAAACACATACCCATGTCTAAAAAACACTCCAAAAAATTTGTCGAACTAGTTGATGATGCACTTTCCAGGATTCCTGAACTTTCGCCCAGGGAAGTGGCGGAGAAGTTAGAATCAGGAGAAGAATTTGAGCTGATTGATGTTCGTGAAAAGGATGAGTTTGATGCAGGCCACATTCCAACTGCAAAGCATTTCAGCAAGGGTGTAATTGAGCGCGACATCGAATCAGCAGTACCTGATACTGAAAAAGAGATTGTTCTTTATTGCGGTGGCGGGTATCGGTCAGCACTGGCTGCCGACAATCTGCAAAAGATGGGATACAAAAATGTGATTTCAATGTCCGGTGGCTGGAGAGGGTGGAAAGAATTGAAGGAGTGAGATTTTACTCCCCCTTATCAAAGGGCTCATCTTTTGAACGCGCCAGCGAGATTGAGGGGGATGTTCATTAAGGTTTATAAACTAGTTACCATACTTAGCCCTTTACCGAAGCCTTAGTGTTAATAATTTGATTCGGGATTATTGTATTTCGGACCTCACCGAGCTGAGAAAAACAAAGAAAACCGAGAAACAGACAAACAGAACAACCGATAAACCGAGGAAGTGCGGGGACATGAATCATGCGTGGATGTTAGCCACAGAAACACTTTGTCGGTTGAAAACCTGTCCGACTCCCGGCGGATTTCTCTGTTTGTCTGTTAAAGTCCCCCTTTGAAGGGGGAAGATGAGCGGAGCGAATAGGGGGATGATTGGGGAAAGATTAACTTTAAGTATCAGTAGTCGAATTTGCAGAGTTCATCGGACAAAGAAAACCGAGAAACAGACAAACAGATCAACCGATAAACCGAGAAAGTGAGTGACATGGATTATGACATTTTGTTATCCAAAGAGACACTTTATCGGTTGGACATTTATCTGTTTGTCTGTTCTTCTGTTTAAATGTCGGAACTAAACGAAGCTCAAAGGGTCATCCCCCGCTCACTACGTTCGCCTCCCCCTTCAAAGGGGGACTTTTCTTCTGCCTTTTCACTTTTCAATTCATCCGATGGCATTCCAAGGCTGAAAGCCTTTTCCAACTCAGCCTGGGGCATCGCCCCAGGTAGGAAACGCCAACCAATCTATGCAGGCTGAAAGTCTGCAATAGATCAGACCTGTTTATGAAAAAAATTTTATAAGTAGACGTAGTTTTCTGGTTCATACAGATAAAGGCATAAAAGAAAACCGAGAAACAGACAAACAGAACAACCGATAAACCGAGAAAGTGTCTACTTCGCTATCCACTGCGCTAAAGCTTTGTGGATCAAGAAAGCTTCGTAGACCAGGGGAAAGGAAAAAAGGTCCCCTTTGAATGGGGTCATTTCTTGAACGCGTAGCGAGATTGAGGGGGATGTTCATCAGTTAATTATTTCAGGAACATAATCTTGTTTAATTGACCAGATTTGTTCAGTTTTGTTTTTTATCTACACTTTTATACCAGTTTTAGAACTCAGCTAACACCCCTCTATATCTCCCCTTGTTAGGGGAGACTTTTACCCTTTCGAAGGGGCTCATTTTTTGAACGCGTAGCGAAAAATGAGTGGAGCGAATAGGGGGGATTGGGGAAAGTTCAACTGTGAAATATAAAATCTGTATCAAAAGAGTGGTGAAACTTTCTGAAATTAAGTTCCCTCTGTTGCAGGCTTACAGCCTGCTATCGGTTAGGTGAATCTGTTGACTTGGGGCGGTGCCCCAAGCTGGGTTATTGCAGGCTTTCAGCCTTTTTTCAAAATGAACTGGTACGGTTACCCATACTTAACTCAAGGCTTTTATAGAAGTACATCGGACATCCCTCCCCGCCATTCGGCGGTACTCTCCTCAAGGGATCGGGACTGTGAAAGTGAATATTTGAGTCAGATCAGCGCTCAAAAAGTCATCCCCCGCTCACTACGTTCGCCTCCCCCTTCAAAGGGGGACTTTGCTTCTGCCTTCTACCTTCTCACTTTTGCCCACTTAAATTTTCTGAATCTTCAATCTCCGGCTTATTCTTTTCTGCTCTTTTCTTAAGAACAAGGAAAATAACCGAGGCAATGATTCCGGATGTGGCTGACATTATCAGTGATACAAACAGGGATTCCCGTCCTACGATGTACTGATCAATCATAAAAAAGACAGTAAATGAGAGGACGTAAACTTTAACAATATTGTTATTCTTCTTATCCATAGAGCTAATTATTAGGGCTGTGATTTATTTTTGGTCAGCAGTCCCGAGTTCATAAATTTATTTACGGTTTCTTTAGGGTCCGGCGTGGTGGCATAACTAACGCTGACGAGCAGAATTACATTGGCAATCAATCCATAAACACCCTCATGCACGGGTAAAGGCTTGATTTCGGGGAAGATCAAAAAGATTGTGTTGACAATGATCCCGCCTAAAAGTCCGGAAATGGCTCCCGCCTTGGTGGCACGGCTCCAGTAAAACATTACAAAAATGATAGGGAAAATTTGGGCAACTCCACCATATGAGCCAAGCAAAAGTGCCACAATAGAAATATCTACCACTACGGCAAACAAATAGGC
>PWFZ01000180.1 GCA_003555185.1 Balneolaceae bacterium
GAAAGTACATATCCGATTTTGGGGCCAAAATAGGGGATAGAGTTTGCCAGGCCGATGGTAATTCCAACAGAAGCAGCGTTATTTAATCCTGCGACAGACAGAGCAAGCCAACTTATTATTCCAACAAGAGTACACTGAACAAAAACGCTTCGGAAGTAGATTCCAAGCCGGGTTTCTACTTTACGATTAAGCTTAATGTTGTTTCAAAGTACTTGTTTGGCACGAGCTGCAGTAGATCTCTTCTGATTCTGTGACCATCTTTTAAAAAGAAGAAAATGGCAAATGGAATAATAAGAAAGGCTGTAAACAGATTCGTAAATATACCGAACAGATCTCCAGCCACATCCGATAATTTACCTACATTGAATAGGTTTTCAGATAGTACGGCAATATTATTACGGAGAAACCCTTGGGGGATAAAGTCAAAATTACCGATAATGCTTGCTTCTATCTGATCGGCAATAAAGCGAAGGTTGTCTATATCCAGCTGGCGGGCAAGACTAGCCATCTGGTTAGCAACAATAGGAATGACGGTTGTGGAGCCCCAAACAATTATTAATAGTAGCGTTGCCAGGGTCAGGGCTGAGGCAAGTGTCCGGTTCATTCCTGCGGCTTGCATACGGTTCACAACAGGATCAAGCATGTAGCTTAAAAGCATGGCAAGCACTGCATATACAACCAGGTTGAGGTAGTTATAAAGCACTATTACGATCAGCAGAACTAAACTGACGCCCAAAAGCGATTTTATAATTTTCTCGAGTGTTAAATTCTTAAGCATTCAGCTTATCCAGTATAGTTGGTAGTGCTTTTTTTATTTGGTCGCCAGTATAACCTTTCCCGGCAAGGTATCGATAGATTTTCTGTTTTCGCTTATAGAAATCGGGTTCCCTCAAAAAATGAGCTTTCTTCTTCAACGCTAAATCTACACAAATCTGATCTTGCTCCAAATTGGCATTTAACTTTTCAACAACTTTTTCGGCCACAGATTTATTGATTCCTTTTTTCTTCAGAGCAATTTTGATCTTTAACGGACCCCACTGTTTTAAATTTGCTTTATCAGCGGCAAACTTTTGCGCATATTTTTCATCATCCAAAAATCCGCGATCAAGAAATTCCTCGATTACTCTCTCTGTAATTTCCGATGAAAATCCTTTTTTTACCATCTTTTGGCGAAGTTCAAACGCGGCATGATCTCTGCCGGAAAGAAGTCTGTAACATCGATCTTTTACACTTTGGTACTCTTCGGATTCCTTGATTGACAGATACAAAGAAGGCGTCATTTGGACGCCTTTTTGAATTGGGAAGTCGAGCAGGGTTTGCGACGAAACTCCCAGTAGAAATGTTTTTTCATGAAACAGAGAAAAGCGATCAGGCCTTTTAAGCTGAGGCTTGATAGATGTAACCTGAAGCGGGAGTTTATCCAGAATCAGGTCTTCATCACTGCTTTTCCAATGTTCATTATTAGGATTCATCCGCCGCTACGGCTTCTTTTTTCTTTTTTTTATCCTTTTCCGGTGCTTCCTCTTCGGTTGGCATCAATCGTTCTCTTACAGTGGCTTCAATTTTATCTGCCAATTTGGGATCTTCTTCCAGGAACTGGATTGCGGCATCGGTTCCCTGTCCGATCGGTTCGCCATCATAGCGATACCAGCTTCCCCGTTTTTCGATAATATCATATTCCACAGCAAGATCAAGAACCTCGGAAATTTTGGAGATTCCCTTTCCATATAGAATATTAAACTCGACCACCTTGAAAGGAGGAGCCACCTTGTTCTTTACAATCTTCACCTTGGTTCGGTTTCCAAGAATTTCATCGCCCTTTTTGATGGCACCAATTCGGCGGATATCCACACGCACGGAGCTGTAAAACTTCAGCGCACGTCCACCGGTTGTAGTTTCCGGGTTTCCGAACATCACACCAATTTTTTCACGTACCTGGTTAATAAAGATACATGAAGTGCGCGACTTACTTACAATACCGGTAATTTTACGCATGGCCTGCGACATCAATCGTGCCTGAAGACCCATGTGAGAATCTCCCATTTCACCTTCCAGTTCAGCTCTTGGAACCAGTGCGGCTACCGAATCAACAACAATAACATCCAGTGCACCGGATCGAATTAACGTCTCCGTAATTTCCAGTGCCTGTTCGCCACTATCCGGCTGCGATATCAGCAGTTCATCGGTATTAATGCCAAGGTTTTTTGCATATTTGGGATCAAACGCATGTTCCGCATCAATAAATGCGCAGTACCCGCCAGCCTTTTGAGCCTGAGCAATTACCTGAAGGGCTAGCGTTGTTTTACCACTTGCCTCAGGGCCATAAATTTCTGTCACTCGTCCGCGGGGAATACCACCTACACCCAGTGCATAATCAACCATGATGGATCCCGTAGAGATAGCATCTACCTGATTATAAGGGTTGGCTCCAAGTCTCATGATGGTTCCTTTGCCATGCTGTTTCTCAATTTGACCCATGGCGGTGTCAATTGCTTTTTGTCTGTTATCTTTTGAATCGGCCATATTGCTAAATCGTTTTGTGAGTATTTATTCTTAAAGTAAAAGCCCGGTGTGTCAACATCCTGTCACCCCTTGTTGATGTAGCAAATAAAGTTCGAATGTTTTTTATCAGACTTCTATAATATATGTGTGTTATATGTATGATACTGAAACAGCAGATTACTTACAGTATTTTTTTTAAAGGTTATTTACTTCATCAAAAAGTGCTTTTATAACTTCCTCGCACTGTTTTGAGGTGGTGTAAGGGGCGGGGCCAAAGCGTAAAATCTGGTCTCTGGCATCCGTAAATATCCCTTTTTCAAGCAAATTTGCGCGTAAAACACGAGCATTTGGAGAACGCAGTGATAAAAATCCACCTGTTTCTTCAATCGGTCGGTTCTGTGACCGTTCCATCGTAGAGCCCTCAAAATTTTGATCTTCAAACAATTCAATCAAATACTGAACCTGGCTGCTGTACTGATTGCGTAATACAACAGGAGTCAACCCCTGGGTTTTAAAAAAGTTTACGACTTCTGCTGCA
>PWFZ01000206.1 GCA_003555185.1 Balneolaceae bacterium
AAAACGGTTCCAAATCAGACGGAGAAATCATCCGGGGTTCAAGCCGTACTATCGAAAAAGCAGCACTGTTGATTGGGATGTATCGATCCAGACTGAATTCTGCAGGTTCTGAGCCCACACTTCTCATTAAAGTGGAGGTCGTATCCTGCAGTTCAAATGATCCGGCCAGCCGCCAGGATAATTCTTCAGTTTCTGAGTCGGTTAACTGTAAGGACGCCGGACCGCTTCCATCAAAAATATTGGAAAGAAATGGACGGTAGGTGACCTGAGCCAGCTGTTGTACCCACTTATCCAAAGAAGGAGTATTTACGATAAATGATCCTGGCTGAAGCTGTTCATCGGTAAGAGACATCGCATTTTCCTGACCATTTAAAGACCGGATCATACTTTCAATACCAAAACTTGATTCCGAGAATACCGTCCAGTCACCGATTTCAACAATAAATAGAATACGATCGGAAATGTAGAGTTTTTCTACAGTATGGTTGCCAAACTTGTATCGGTTCTGTTCAAATTCTTTTTGATAGTCATTTTTTAGAAGCCTCATCATACCGCTGACGGATTTTGTGATCCAAACGGGCTGCCAGTTATTGGAGGTGTCTGTGAACAAAATCATGGCGTCTACAGTAGCGCCTCCCGAGGATATTTCATCGAGTTCACCGGCAAGCTGAAAAGCAGATGGAGTAATATCATCAAACATTGCAGAGTAAGGCGCATCCAGCACATCTGAGATAGACACATTTTCCTGAGGAATAATCACAAACGGTGCGGCCTCGGGGATAATGTCAGACCAGTGATTGGGCGTAACTTTACCACAGCCAAAACCGATTAACAGGATGAATGAGCAGAGCAGAAAATTTTTAATAGAAAATATATGTATCACCGAATATCAGATAATATGCTTGTTAGGAAATGGTTATTACCATAGCTTAGATAGATAGTAAAGGAATTGTTCCTTTCATCTTAACGTCCTCAAGGTAAAAAACTTTTCAGTAAATGAGTTTCCTGAATCCTCTTTTTCTATTTGCCCTCATAGCGGTAGCTGTTCCGCTTCTCATTTACCTGTTTAATGTGAGGAAACCCAAACGAATTAAGTTTTCAACGCTGGCTTTTTTTAATTCTTTAAAAAGTTCGTCGCTCCGAAAAATTAAAATTAAGAGATGGCTGCTGCTTGCTGTTCGAACACTGGCCATCGTTGCCCTGGTTTTGGCTGTGGCAAAACCCTTTTTACCTGCAGGGTTTGGCGGAGTGGATGATGGTGAGCCTAAAGCTATCGGGATTGTCATTGATAACAGTCCAAGTATGTCGCAGGTAGATAGAAATGGTCCGTACATAGAACAGGCTATTGAGATAGCATCAGACATTATTAGTCTGAATGAATCTGATGATCGGTTTTATATTAATGTGACAAATGGTCCGTCGATGAATGCGGTATTGCTGTCGGGCAGTGCAGCTCTGCGGGAACTTTCGGGGATTGAAGTAAAGAATTATGGGAATTACCTGTTTGATAATCTGCAGAGAGTAAAACAGAGCCTGAGGGACGCCAGGGAGTCCAGTAAGGTTGTTTATTTTATTACAGATGGTCAGGAGTCTCAGGTTCAGGATCTGGATCGGTTTAAAGACCTTGAGAGTGAAGATATACACGTTCAGGTCGTGCAGCTGGGTGAAGCAGAGCCATCAAATGTGGGGTTCGATGGAGTAGATATTATAACAGATGAAGAGAGAATTCGATTACGGGCTAATGTTCGTAATTACGGAGTGCAGACTGCCTCCAATCAATTTTTGAGTGTTTTTGTAGACGGTGAACTGATTGTACAGCAACCATATGAAATTGCCGCGAATGAAAGGGAGGAGTTTGAATTTGTACTTCCACAAACGGATCAGTCACACATACCCGTTGAGCTGTTAATTGAAGGCGATGAACTGACGTTTGATAACAGATACTATGCAGCGGTAAACTTACCGGAGAAAAGAAAGTTATTGGTCATAGAGAGTGATAATCGATCCGTAGATGGGTTTCGTCCCTACTTACGCCCCATGCTTGATGCAGCCGTGGAAGGGAATAATCAGTTTTCCGTAGAGTATATTTCGGTGGAAAACGTATCGCCCGATCAATTTGATGATTATGATGCTATTGTTCTAAACAGCATACGGTCGGTGCCCGATTTTTTGTCGCAACCGTTGATTGATCATGTACAGAATGGGGCAGGATTACTGCTGTTGCCCTCTGCCGATGGGGACATCAGAAGCTACAACCGTCTTCTTGCATTTGGCGATGCCGGACGCTACCAAAATGTCGTTGGAAGTTACGGGTCGTTCGATGCCATCGATTATCTGGCTACTCCGGAAAAGGGCCATCCTATATTGGAGACCATTTTCGATATACAGGAAAATGAGGCAATTCGACTAAACACGCCCGAAATTTTCTATTACTACGATATTGAACAGGGGAGTGCGAGAATTACAACCCCTATTATTGGAACCCGTTCAGGTTCTACTTTATTGAACGAAATTAGGGTGGGAAATGGAAAGCTCATTTACTCAGCTATAGGCAGCGATCCGGGCTGGTCGAACTTCCCGATAAAACCTCTTTTTGCCCCATTGTTTTACAGAACCGTGAATTATTTGGTGTCGGGTGAGGGGGCTTCCCTGAATAATCATGTTTTGGGTGAGGCGTTTACCGTGACGAGTGAGCAGTCGTCGAGGGAAACGCTTGAGCTTGAAGTGGACGGTGAAACAATATTGCCAACTAGCAGACAAACCTTTACGGGGCTGGAAGTTACATACGAGGGGAAAGAGTGGAAGCCTGGCTGGGTATTTCTAAAACATGGGGATCAAAAAATTCTGCATGCAGTAAATCAGCATGCAATGGAATCGTCATTATTATCGTTAGGTGAACAGGAGATGGAAGAGTATCTGTCTTCGGTATTTGAAAATGTATCTTATAGCTTTTTAAATGCAGATAAGGAAGCATTTATTTACGATCTTCAAACTGCTTCTTTTGGTAAGGAAATTTGGTATTGGTTTATCATAATA
>PWFZ01000073.1 GCA_003555185.1 Balneolaceae bacterium
GGCGTGTAGGTACCTGCGATCAGAATGAAAATTGCCAGATGGTCAAAAACCTGAAAAACGTCTTTGGCTTTTCCGGCTCTAAGTCCGTGGAACAGAGTAGATGAAAGGTAGAGCAGAATTGCAGAGGTGATAAAAACGCTGACTCCGGCAACAGTAAGTGTATCTCCATGGTGAATGGCGTAGTAGATCAAAAAAGGGGCGGCCACAATGGCCGCGGCCGCGCCAACACCATGACTTATGGCGTTTATAACTTCTTCTTTTCGAGTCTGCTCTGAATGTTTTTTATCCTTAAAAATCCACATGTAATATAAAACGTTTGGCTTAGCGGTTATATTGAAAGAAGAGCAGCTTAAAGTGAGTACTAAAATCACCTGGGATGATAGTGAAGAATAAAAAAGGCTGCGAATATTTTCATAAGTTTTCGAATCATTTTTTTTAAAATTCTACTGCTATATCTCCGCAATAATTGCAACGGTTCGCTGCACCTCTTCCTCATTGTTTATCAGGCTCGGGGCCAAACGGGCGTGAGATACCCGGTATGGTGTGGTGCTGGCGGTGATTTTGTGACGGTGATACTCTTCTACAACCCGTGGGGGTGTATATCCATCTACATCAAAACAGATCATCACCGAAGATAGCTCTGAACTCATGGGTGTATGAAGCTGAACATGGGGCATGTCCGCAAGGACCTCTTTACATATCGTATTCAGCGAATGAATTCTCTTCTGTATCCTGGCCTTCCCGATATCGAGATGGAACTGAAATGCCTCGGCCAGAGCCCAGCGATGTTCAAATGAGTGAAAACCACCTGGGGTGAAGAAATTACCCGGTGTGATAAACGGAGTGTCTTCCGGAAGTACGCCAATCCAGACACCCGCACTTGGCCCAAAACTTGGAATAATGGGGTCGAGTGCTTCCCACGCTTCGGCATTTCCCCATATAATTCCCGTTCCGCGGGGTCCAAACAGCCATTTATGTGTGCCGGTAATAAAGAAATCACAGCCCAGTTCATCCACCGTCACATCTTTTATCCACTCTCCCTTACCTAACTTATCAACGATCTTCATTATGTAACCCTGCAACTTCGAAAGGCCTGATTCAATAAACACACTGATAACACTGACTTTCAGATTCAATTTTGTCTCTGCAATGAGTTAAGATGAATGTGACCTGTTCACCTGTAACATGAAATTTTTCTTCCGCTTCAATAATTACCTCATGCTTAAGCATTCGTGGTGAAAGGTATTCTTCATATTCTTAGCCAGGCCTTTAAATATTATTGTTAAATAAGCATCTCCACTTTATTAGCCGGTTATAGATAAGAAGTAATATTGATTGAAACGTTAATGCACGAAATATGCGCTATTTGATCGTCATTCTCGGTGTACTGTTGCCTTCTGCAAAGTCGTTGGTTTCTGCAGTATAAACGGCATAGGGATAGATTCCGGAATCAATATTTTCGTTTATTGTCTCCGTTCTTGTCTCGCCTGATTTAACAACGATCTTATCGATACCTAAAAGTCTCTGATTTGGGAAAAACATCACCAGATCTGTTTCCCCGGCTTCCCAGGTAACATCTTCTCCTCGCTCAACTGTGATATTACCCGGTATGACGAATGCTCTTTTTCGATTATTCGAGTTCTGTTCACGTAAAACTATTTTCAGTATTTTTTTCTCTGCTTGTTGTGTTTTCATGATGTTATTATTTATTATTTTTTTTGATTTTTGGTATCGGACGGAAACCGTCATAAACCTTTTACAGGTATCCGGATATGTGCTATTTAACAGATAGCCTAATTAGAATGTTTTCGAAAATCCTGCATTCGGGATTCCTCCAAAACGTGTCTCAGCGCCACACTGTTTTCAATAATGTCCCAATTGTATCCCTGTTCAAGGGCTTTCTCCAGCCATAAAATGGCTGCACTCCTCTCGTCCAGCATTTCATACGCTTCAGCGATCATAACCATTATTCCAGGGTCTTGAATGTTTCTTGAGATCAGTTGGCCCAGCAAATAGTTTACCTGTTCCCGGTTTCCAACTATGGCGTAGTATATTGCCAGATCTGCCAGAAGAAGCTCTTGGCCGGGCATAATCTCGCGCATTTTTTCCGCCAATTCTATCGCCTTGTTCAAGGTTGTGCGGACTTCTTCCTCATTTTGTCCGGTCCCGTAATAAGCTAAACCGAGATTGCCCCAGATATGATAATCCACATCACTCAGTTCAATCGCTTGTTCAAACATCTTTATAGATTCCTGAAAACTGCCCTGGTGAAAGTAGAGTGTTCCAAGGTTTGATGCAGCGCGATGGTTGGGACGGAGTTCCATAGATTTTTTTAAAGCCTCTTCAGCCTTTTTGTTTTCTTCGATAAAAAAATAAGCAGCCCCCAGGCGGTAAAAGGCACTGTAGTTATCCGGGGTCCATTCGGTAACCTTTTTAAACATATCGGTAGCCTCTTTATACCGGCCGTTTTTATAGTAGAAGAAGCCCAGCTGATTGTACCCGTCCCAGTAGGTCTCTTTGAGTTCGATAGCTTTCTGATATTCCTTTTCGGCTTGTTCAGTCCTGCCCATGCCACTGTAGGCGTTGGCTAATTCAATTTGAATTTCATAGCCATGTATTTCTCTTTGTTCCGGGTTATCAAGCATATCCAGTACTTCTTCATGGCGCCCCATTCCGTTGTAAATCATGGCGAGCGTTACATACACATCCGGAAGCCGATCGTTTAGTTCAAGTGCCTTGCGGGCGTTGTCAAGTGCCGGTTGTGTCCACTGTACATCACTGGTCATATTGAACTTACGCCAGTATGCTTCTCCGATCCCGGCCCATGCACGGGCATATTCGGGATCTATAACCAAAGCCTCCTCAAACTTTTTTAGGGCCATTTCTATAGATTCGGGGTCTTCAAAACGGCTCAGGAACCCCCGCCCCTCAATAAAGAATTGGTAAGCCTGAGAAACCTTCGAGTCACCTGAACTCAAGCTGTATTTCGCTTCAGGGACAAGTTCTATCTCCAGCATCTCAGCCAGTGTTCTCAC
>PWFZ01000062.1 GCA_003555185.1 Balneolaceae bacterium
CCTGATACGAATACTAGCCGGACTCGAACCTATCTCAGCCGGAACCCGTGAGATGGGCTACAACGTCACCCCGGGATATTTTGCCCAGCATCAGGCTGATGAACTGAAAAAATCAAACACTCCTCTTGATGAAATGCGAATTGTGGGATCAAACGAATCAGAAACACGACTACGTACCATTCTGGGATCTTTCCTGTTTGTCGGGGATGATGTGTTTAAGAAAGTGAAAGTCCTGTCCGGTGGGGAAAAGAGCAGGGTTGCACTGGCAAAAATGCTGCTTAACTCCGGTAACTTTTTGATTTTTGATGAGCCCACAAATCACCTGGATATGCAATCGAAAAATATTCTTCAGCAGGCACTGCAGCAGTACGAGGGCACGCTGATGATTGTATCTCACGACAGGGATTTCCTGGATCCGATAGTAAACAAAACTCTCGAAATTCAGCCCGGACGATTGAAAACCTGGCTTGGTAATGTGACCTTTTATCTTGAAAAAAAAGCAGCTGAAAACGCTGCTGATAAAAGCGTTAAAAAGGAGAAAGTGAAGCAGAGGCAGATAAAAGAAAAAGAGGAGAATCAGCTGAGCCGAAAAGAAGAGCGCAGGCTGGAAGCTGAAAAACGAAACGCAGTCTCCAAAAAAATCAAACCGCTGAAAAATCGACTCAAAGAGATTGAAAAAGAAATAGAAAAGCTGGAAGAGAGAAACGGTGAAATTGAAACCGTGATGGCAGAACCCTCATTTTATGATGACGCTGACAAAGTGAAAGAAGTGTCTCTGGAGTACGAAACCATCAAAAGCGACCTCACCGATCAACTAAATAAATGGGAAGAGGTTGCCGGCAGAATAGAGTTTATGACGGAAGAGGCGGGCATTTAGCAGAGCCGATCCCCGCACAAAATAGCGCAAGTATTTACTTGTGCTCCCATTAAAGCCGTCCAATTGGTTAATTCCTAAATGGCGCAAGTATTCACTTGTGCCCCTGTTGAAGCTGTCCAATTGGTTAATTCCATTAAACCCCACCTTTCCTGGCCAATCATTTGGTAGCAGAGCTACGAATGAGGGGTACCGCAGCAGAGCTACGGTACCAGATATTGAGGGTCGCGGTCCCGCAAAAGATAGCACAAGGGTCTACCTTGTGCTCCCATTAAAGCCGTCCAGTTGGTTAATTCCCGGATGGCGCAAGTATTCACTTGTGCCCCAATTGAAGCTGTCCAATCAACGCTTCAAGGACTTCTCCGCCGACAAGCGGCGGGATTCAGACGCATGAAGGTTGATAGTAATCCCTTAGGTTAGTACTCAATACTTAATACTCCGTACCTACTACTATTATTTACTTCGCAAAAATCTGACTCTCATCACGGAAGGCCTTAAACTCAAGGGCATTGCCACTTGGGTCAAGGAAGAACATGGTGGCTTGTTCGCCGGGTTCACCTTTGAATCGAACATATGGATTGATCACAAACTCCACATTGTTTTCTATAAGCCTGTCTACCAACTCATGCCATTCATCCCACTCCAAAATCACCCCAAAATGTTTGGCGGGCACTTCATGGCCATCCACCTTATTTTTTTCTGACTTTCCCGCATCTTTTGGACTCACATGCGCCACTACCTGGTGACCAAAGAAGTTAAAATCGATCCACTTCTCGGAACTCCGTCCGGTTTCGCAACCCAAAATGTCCCGATAAAAAAGCAGCGTTTTTTTTAGTTCTTTAACCGGAAACGCAAGATGAAAACGAGGAATTTTTTTGTCTGACATTGGATCGTTATTTAGCATTGGGATTAATGTGTGCGAACGTCTTTAAATATATGAATTTGGGAGTCATAAGTCAGATGTCGTTAGAAGAACTTTCGATAGTTAACTACGAAATTTTCAACTGTCGAGTAAACCTATTTTTCACTCAACACCTATGGTAAGCTGCTTGATAACTGTGGTGGTCAAGGAACTGTTCAGTTAACAATTAATATTAATTATGGATTGAAATAGAGTCTTATCTCTTTGATGATTTTATCTGGATCCTGTCGGTTGTCAGTGATTGTAATAACTTCGATTTCATTTTTTAAAACCCGATAATAAAAAGAACATTGAGAAGTAATAACGCACCAATGTAAATTATCAAAATCATCTACAAGTGGAGCACTCTTGGGTTGACTGGATATTTGGGTCACTTTCACTTCCAATCCCTTTAGAAATTTCTCTTTCGAAGTCTCCCCCATTCTACTTCAAGATAATCGAGAAGTTTAGTTAGCTTATATTCTGCCAGTGGAGATAAAAATACCTTCACGAGCTCAGGAAACTTTTTTCAGAAAATCCTCAAACGAAATTCGCTCGCCTCGGTTCAATTGCATGATTCCAAGCTTAATTTCTTCTTTTTCATGTTCCGTCAGGCTTTTTCTGAATCGGCTTTTTTCATCTAGCAGCAATTCCCGGATTTTATTGATAAGATTTGGGTCTTCCAGCTCCAGTATCAGCTTGGCAAGCTCAATTTTTGAAGTTTGTGTATCCATTTTTATGAATGGTTTCTCAAATTAATTTTAACCTTATACTAATATAATCCGCTTTATTAGAATAAGGAAATTCTTATTCCATTGGACTGGAATAAGAGTATGCATACGTAACATCGCCTCACTCTTCTTACCAAAGTGAAAAATTGTTGTGTTCAGAAATGGATTATATTTATAATAATTTAGCTGTAAATAATTGTTTATTTTAAATCTTAACTAATCGAAAAAAATCCTCTGTATGGAATACGTAGATATTATACTGAAACTGATTGTCGGGTTGAGCATTTTAAATGTCTGGTTATTACGGGCGAATAAATCGACCGCATGGCGTGGAGGAGATGCCAATAATATCGTTGAAGAATTCAAGGCGTACGGGCTCCCCAAGTGGTTTATGTATACCATTGGCACACTAAAATCAATTTTGGCCATCTTGTTGCTGGCTTCCATATACTATCCGCAAGTAGAGCTGATTGCAGCCTATGGGATCGCATTTCTGATGTTGGGAGCTGTATCCATGC
>PWFZ01000092.1 GCA_003555185.1 Balneolaceae bacterium
CATTATGGCTCTTTTAAAACAGATTAACAATCGAGGGATGGCTGTACTAATGGTAACTCACGATTATGATATTGTTCGTAAATTTCCTTTCCGTACTGTTCAGGTAAAAGATGGTGCTCTGAATGATATTAAGGTGATTTAGAAGTGTCCCCCTTTGAAGGGGGCAATGGGGGATGAAAAATAATGAATTTGAGTCCGGTTATTGACTTAGAAGTTTAAATCAACGCTCATCATGTCATCCCTCTGCTCACTCCGTTCGCTTTTCGCTTACGCGTTCAAAAAATAAGCCCCTTCAAAGGGGGGACTATAATATGTTTATTTAATATCATTGAAGTGTGAAAACAAAAAAGGAAAATTTAGAAGAGATTGTAATAGCACCTTTTTTGAAATTACTGTATTATGGCATAAAGAAAGATGTCCGGCTATCAACCGAACATCTTCTAACTACGTTGGCTTTCGGGGTACAACTCGTTTGATCGAGTCATAACAATATATGTAACGGACACATTTAGTGTATGTTCCCCTTTTTTAAAAAAATAATTTCATTCGGGAAATTAACTCTCTAATCTGAGATTTTAGTAACTAGATGAAGTCTTCCTCTAGTTGGCGGAAGATTCATAAGGGTGTTCACATCTTTTGAACATGTTCATATTGAACATCCCCCTTTTCTAAGGGGGGATTTTTATAGACTGAATTAAGAAACCTTAGTTTTCCTGCTATTCTCTTAATCCTGTAATCCTGCTTAAAAAAGTTTACTACATCGGAGCAACTCGTCCATGTTGAGGCTGTATTGTCATCTCTTCTACCAGTGACCGGGACGATAATTTTGTGAGCTCAACAAGAAGTGATGCCACATCAGAAGGGTTGATTAATTTCTCCGGGCTCATGGTCGATTCATCCCACGATGGAGAGTGAGTTTGACCTAAATTTACAGCAGTCACTCCAATATCGGTAGATTGCAGTTCCCTTCTCAGAGAACGTGTATAGCCCAAAAGTGCATGTTTCGCGGATGAATAGGCTCCACTTTCGGGAAGCCCCATCAACGCTCCTACTGAACAAATGTTTATGATAAGAGCACGATCCAGTTTTTCCAGATCAGGTTTGAATCGTTTTATCACATTCACAGCTGTAAACAGATTCACATTGATTTGATCCTGAAACTCTTCAGCTGTGGTTTCACTCAATGTTTTATAAAGGTACCCGCCGGCGTTGTTAATGATGATTCCAACAGGGGGAAACTCTTCAGATAGTTTAATCAATTCAACACTTTTCATATCTGTTGCATCACACTCAATTACAGAAACACTATCAGCTCCCGCTTTTTCACAAAGTTCTTTGGTCTCTTGAAGTTTATCTGAGTTCCGTGCCAACAGATAAAGGTGACGATTTGTAGCCGTAGCAAATGTGATAGCAATACTGCGGCCAATTCCCTGACTCGCTCCGGTAACTAAAACTGATGAAGTTAGATAAGACATGTAAAGAACTAAATGTTAAATAAAATTAGATGGGGGAAGCAAATCATAACACAATTTGGTCATTCTGATTTTCATCAGAATGACATTCAATTACGGAACGTCAATAAACTTATGCGTTTGTAAACTGATTCCCCACTGTGGATTTTCTTTTACGTAGTCAACAATCAATTTTATGGATGATGGCGTTTCCCATTCCGGTTGTAAAAGCAGCTTTGTGGATGGCGGGCATTTTTTCGCGTTCTCCTCAGCCCACTCAATATCTTTATTTTTTAAAACAACAACTTTCAGCTCATCGACATACGGGAAGTTTTCGTCCATCGGTTTTTTAAACCTTTTTGGAGAAAGGGTGACCCAGTCGAGCTGACCGGAAAGCGGAGATGATCCGCTCGTTTCGATATGTACGTCAAGTCCTTCCTGTTTCAAGCGAACAGTTAATGCCTCCAAATTATGAAGCAGTGGCTCCCCTCCTGTAATCACCGCAAATTCAGCTTTACTCTCCACTGCTCGTTTAATTAGATCACCTGTGGTCATAGCAGGATGCTTCTCCTCATCCCAGCTATCTTTCACATCGCACCACCAACAGTTTACATCACACCCTGCCGTACGAATAAAGTATGCGGGTCGTCCGGTATGCGCACCTTCTCCCTGAATCGTATAAAAATCTTCCACTATTGGATACTCAACCGCATCCAATGCTGCTTTTTCGTCGCTTTCCATAACTGAAACTTCTCGTTTAAACATCTTTATCCGTGTATTCGACCCAACTATTTTCTGTTTCCCACACTGTAACATGTAGTTCAATACCTTCGGGAATACGGTTTAATGTTTCCTTATGAATATATTCTGCAATCCGTTCGGCTGTGGTTGGCACCGGAATGGACTCATTCAATACTGTGTGATCCAGTCCACCTTTAGTACCGTCGGCCGCAGCCCACTTTAGTTCTTTAAAATCGCAAACCATATCATCCGATTTCAGATATTTTGATGGGTTCAGCTTATGCGATTTTGCCTGAATATGAACCTTGTACGTGTGTCCATGCATTCTTGCACATTTCCCGTCATATCCATTAATTTGGTGAGCGGCGTCGAAAGTAAATTCTGTATGTAAAACCCAGGTTGGCATTATAGAGTACCTAAAAATTGAAAATCATTCGATTTTATTCGATAGCCTTTAAAAATAAGGAATATTTTGGTGTTTTACACCCTCGCCATAAGATGGCACAAGTATTTACTTGTGTCCCTAATCATCTTCGCATAAAATGGCGCAAGTATTTACTTGTGCCCCTAATCAACGCTTACAAACTACATTACATCTCATGTTAGATAACTTAGAGAGTTTGAAGGGAATTCAAGATTACAGATTTAAAAATTTAAAATTGTCCCTTTAGCGTGGTTCAATTGTTAGAAAGTTTGAGTGTTAAAGGGTTAGAAGAAAAACTGCAGAAGAAAGTTAATTATATAGTTTCGTGCATCTCCGCATAAAATGGCGCAAGTATTTACTTGTGCCCCTAATCAACGCTTACAAACTACATTACATCACATGTTA
>PWFZ01000462.1 GCA_003555185.1 Balneolaceae bacterium
CTGCGTATAAGTAGTCTTCTAAATTCGGTAATTGAGGGAGTTTAGCCGGACGATTATTTTTAAGACTTACCCATACTCCTGTTGTCTCAGCAACTGCCTTCAGCTCTCCGCTATCTTTATTGAAAATGGCCTGTATGCCCGTTACACTGGTATTTCCGATGGACTTAATGGAAGATCCAACAACGATTTGTTCTCCATACACCACAGGTTTTATATAATTCAGGTCTAAATGTACCAATATAAAGCTATGACCTTGTTCCATCGAATTTCTAAACTCAGGAATTGATCTGATGAACTGAATTCGTGCCTCTTCAAAATAGGAGCTGTAAACAGCATTATTTACATGGTTCAGCGGATCTATATCTCTGAATCGAACGGGTATTTGTGCTTTGTGGAAAAAATCTGACTCTTGGTAATTAAATTTCACAAGTAGTTATTTTATTTTTTGTTGCTGTTAAATGTAAGAGAAATCGCATCCAATAATGAGCAATTAATGGATTAATTACGGCATGATTGCTCCTTATAATTGGTTATCTTCACGAAAAATAACACCAAATTAATCACAAACAATGTTTGATAAAAAGACTTCAGAATTTCTTGAAAAACTATTGATCACACCGAGTCCGACCGGCTATGAATCACCCGGACAAAAGGTATGGATGGATTATCTTTCAAACTATGCTGATAAAGTAGAATCAGACGCGTATGGTTCCGCAATAGGAAAGCTGGAAACCAGCCATGATGTAATGACCGTAATGCTTGAAGCTCATGCGGATGAAATAGGAATGGTTGTGCAGCATATCAGTGACGATGGATTTATTTATATCAACAAACTGGGTGGAAGTGATTCAACCATCGCCCGTGCCAAAAAAGTGTATATCCATAGCAGAGAAGGCAGAATAACAGGAATAACCGGGAATACGGCTATCCATCTGCAGGACAATAAAAATGGTGGCGGTAAGCAACCTTCGTGGAAAGATATTTTTATTGATATCGGTGCAGAAAGCCGTGATGAAGCTCTTGAAATGGTACAGGTTGGTGACCCTATCACTTACACAGATGAAGTTGAATATTTAAATGATGAGATCATCACGGCAAGAGCGCTGGATAATCGTATCGGTGGATTTGCCATTGCGCAGGTAATGAAAAACCTTAAAGCAAAACGGAAAAACCTGAAGGTAAATGTGATTGCGCTAAACTCCGTACAAGAGGAGGTAGGAGGTTTTGGTGCACGAATGATGAGCTATCGCCACATGCCGGATGCCGCGATTGTCACAGATGTGACTCATGCAACAGATTCACCCGGCATTGACAGCCGCGAACACGGACAGATCAAGCTTGGAAAGGGGCCTTCCGTTCAGCATGGTGGAGCGAATCATCCGGGAGTAGTTTCACTGATAGAGTCGGCTGCCAAGAAGAAGAAAATCGAAATTCAGCATGAAGCTACAAGTGTACGAACGGGTACCGATACAGACAGTATTTTCTATCAGAAAACAGGAATTCCAAGTGCTCTTGTTTCAGTTCCGATACGATACATGCACTCTCCAGTAGAGACCGCTTCTATCGAAGATATCAAGGCGCTCATTGATTTGATGACTGAATCAGTACTGGCAATGGAGCCGGATCAGTCATTTTCGGTATTGTAGATTTGATAGTCTTCCACTCTACCCTTAATACTTTGGGGGGCGAGGATCGGGGGAGTGAGAAGGCAAAAGGCAAAAGTGAAAAGGCCTATGGTTCGTGGAGGCGGTTTTATAGTAGGCAGTTGCAGTCTGCAGTTGGCAGACGGGATTTCATGTCATGAATAGAAACCAAAGCCCCAAAGCGGGCGCAAGCAATAGCATAGGGCAGCGCCCTATGTTAAATGCGGTTATTTTAGAAACCCATCGGTAAAAAATCTCACAAAGGGATAGAACCCAATTCCGATGGGTAAATCGACATAACTAAATCAACGAATCCTTTCCATGGATGAATTAACTTTAGAATGTATTGACTCCATTAATTAAATCTGAGCGTTGTTATTACGAAGGTGACTCTTATTCTGTTTCCATATGATGTGCGATAAAAACTATGGCCATCATCCAGAAGCTCAAAAGCCTTCCTCATGGCAATCAATGTGCTCCGTTTATATCCATAAAATGAAGTAGTATCGGAAGCTACACTATCGGCTACAAAAAAAACTTGCTCCCGAAAGTCATCCCAATCAATATACTCTCTGTTAATTGACTCTACTTCCATTTTGTCAATAATCTCGTTAAGAAGATCTTCGGATGAAACCGATTCCCCAAATTCAGATTGACTTGACGAACAGCCAACTATTAAAATAATAATACCAAAGAGTAGGTTTTTCACAGATATATTTAGTTCTGTTTAGAATGCCTATTTATACCCATCCGGATTTTTACTCTGCCAGTTCCAGGAATCCTTGCACATATCTTCAAGATTCTTCTCGGTTTTCCAGTTAAGCTCATTTTCCGCCTTTTTTGTACTTGCAAAACAGACAGCGGCGTCGCCGGGACGACGATCTGAAATGGTATAGGGAATTTTTTTGCCGGTTGCCTTTTCAAAAGCATGTACAATATCCAAAACGCTGGATCCTACACCTGTTCCCAGATTGTACGTTATCACTCCGGGATTCTCATCGAGCTTCTCAAGGGCTTTGATGTGGCCAATGGCCAAATCAACCACATGGATATAATCACGAACGCCTGTTCCGTCCTCAGTGGGGTAATCCCCGCCAAAAACTGTAAGCTCCTTTAATTTGCCCACGGCAACTTGTGTCACATAAGGCATCAAATTGTTGGGTATTCCGGATGGATCTTCGCCGATCTCACCACTTTTATGCGCTCCAACAGGATTGAAATATCGAAGCAGGGCGATATTCCAGGTCTCATCGGATTGATAAAGATCCCGTAAAATATATTCAATGGTAAGCTTCGTCTGTCCGTAGGGATTTGTTGCTGAAATGGAGCTCTCTTCTACAAGAGGGGATTCACTTGGATTGCCGTAAACAGTGGCTGATGAGCTGAATACCATATTTTTCACGTTATACTCATCCATCACACGGCAAAGATTCAATGTGCCAATTACATTATTCTGATAGTACAAAAGTGGTTTTTCAACAGATTCTCCAACGGCTTTTAAACCTGCGAAATGGATGACAGATTCAATATCGAATTCATCAAACAAATTTTGAAGGCCTTCAATATCAAGCAGGTCTGTTTTTCGAAATGGTATTTGTTTACCTGTTAATGATTCAACTCTTTTGAGAGCTTCCATTTTACTGTTGGATAGATTATCCATCACAACCACATCAAACCCGGCATTAACCAATTCCAGTGTTGTATGACTCCCTATAAAACCCGTTCCGCCAGTAACTAATACTTTACCCATTATACTCTTTTGTTATTTTTGATTATACAGCAGTCCTGATGGCTACTTCATTTCTTCAAATTGATGAATCACTTTATCGCAGTAACCGACTACTTTTTCGACGAGCTCTTCTTTTTCTTTCATAGGATTACTCGTAGCAAGCAGATCTTTTGAGTGTTCATACATCACAAGCAATTCGTCCAGATTTAGCATTTGAGCAACCGGTTTAATCTTATGTCCGGTTTGCCGCAGCATATCCATATCACCGGCCAGGAAAAATTGGGTGAACTTTTCTTTAAACTCAGTAAATGACTCAATTGAAGCCTCCGAAAACTCTTTGATATACTTCTCTTCATTATAAAGCAGGTTACTAACCAGATCTACATCTACATATGGGTCTTCCATAGGTTTATTCATTTACAGGAGTTTCGATTCCGTGTGGAGTAGGCTTATCATTTTCATCAATATGTACAAATACAATCTTATCTATACTTAAAATGACTTTATGAGTAAACTTTTGCCTTACTACACATTTTACAGTGATAGAAGTTTTACCCAGCCTGACCGTTTCCATACCTATTTCGATAATATCACCCAGTTTTGCTGAACTTACAAAATCAATTTCAGACATAAACTTGGTTACAATATTTCCTTTGCCAAGCTGACAGGTAACGTAAATGGCGGCTTCTTCATCAATCCATGCCAATACGGAGCCTCCAAAAAGGGTACCGTGAGCGTTGAGATCAGTGGGTTTAATTAATTTTCGGCTAAAAAATCGCATTGAGGGAAAACTTTCAGGCATGAGGGTGCTTTTTTAAAATTAGATTGATGGTTAAATACTTGTCAAAAAACCGTGTAATTAATATAAGAACACCAAGTGGAATTATTTAATGAAAACAGGGTGTATATAATTCGATATGAAATTGTAAAGAACCTTATTATCATCACAGAATTATTCATCAATTGAAAAACAGGGATATGAGAAAAATTGCTTTTACTAATCAAAAAGGTGGGGTTGGAAAGACTACAACGACCATAAATACCGGAGCCGGATTAAGTAAGATAGGGTATAAAGTTTTGCTGATTGATATGGACCCTCAGGCAAACCTTACGTATTCATTGAAAATCCACTCAAGAAAATTAAATCGAAATATTTACCATGTTCTTTCGGGTAAGGCAAAAGTAGAAGATATCATCGTTCATCATAATGGATTCGATATTCTTCCTGCTTCTATTGACCTTTCCGGTGCGGAGATGGAGTTGGTTAATCAGCCGGCAAGGGAGCATATTTTACGTGAAGCTTTGGAAAGTGCAAACTTAGATTACGACTTTATTTTACTTGATTGCCCTCCTAACCTGGGTCTCCTGACATTAAATTCATTTACTGCGGCTGATGAATTAATTATTGTACTTCAAACAGAATATCTGGCACTTCACGGGTTGTCCAAATTGATACAATTAATAAAGATTGTTCAAAAACGATTAAACCCTGAATTAAAAATGGCCGGTATCGTTTGCACATTATTTGACAATCGAAAAAAATTAAACAGGGAAGTTGTAGAGCATATCCGAGATTATTTTGGGAAAAAAGTATTTAAAACAGTAATTCGAGATAATGTGGCCCTGGCAGAGGCCCCAAGCCATCATAAAACCATTTTTGATTACGATGGAGAAAGCCACGGAGCAAAAGATTATGCGATGCTTGCCTATGAAATCAGAAATGGGGCCAAACCATGAAGTCAAAGAATAAACTAGGCCATTCACCGCTTCAATCAACTCAAATTGTAACCTCTCAATATGATTTTATTAAAAATAAAAATTCATATGAGAAGGAAAACAGCCCTCGTGAAACAGATCGCAAGTCTGAAAAAAATAAGCCCTTCAACATTAATGAGGAATTTAAAAGAGAGAGGGAATTGAGAATCAGTAAAGTGAATTCCGAAGATTCTTCATCAATTCAAGACATTCCGCTAAAAGTCCTTAATGCATTAAAAGATTATTTGAAGCTTTAAATAATTCTTATTCGTCTTTTTTTATAGTTGGGCTCTTCTTCTCTTAAGAACCCATCCGGTTGTATAACCATTTCGTAGATGTTATCAAGATGCTGTTGAAATTGTTTGTTTGAAAAATTCTGTAACAAACATTCGATGAAAGTCTCAATAAGTGTACAACAAGAAAAATTTTATCAGATTGAAATGAGAAAAATAGCCTTTACAAACCAAAAGGGTGGAGTTGGTAAAACGACAACCACGATTAACACCGGAGCCGGCTTAAGCAAAATGGGTTATAAGGTTCTGCTTATTGATATGGATCCGCAGGCGAATTTAACCTATTCACTGAAAATCCATTCCAGTAAACTCAATAAGAATATTTATCATGTGCTAAAAGGGGAGTTGAAAGCGCGTGATATTATTATGAGTCATAGTGATTTCGATATTCTTCCTGCGTCTATTGAGCTTTCAGGGTCTGAAATGGAGTTGGTAAATGAACCTGCCCGCGAAAATATTCTAAAGGATGCTTTGGAAGACCTGGGAGATGATTATGATTTTGTGCTGATGGACTGCCCGCCAAACCTTGGACTTTTAACGCTCAATGCCTTTACGGCTTCTGATGAGCTCATTATAGTTCTTCAATCAGAATATCTTGCTCTGCATGGATTATCCAAATTAATGGACCTTATTAAAGTTGTACAGAAGCGATTAAATCCAAATTTGAAGGTGGAGGGAATCGTTTGTACACTGTATGACAAGCGTAAGAATCTCAATCGCGAAGTAGTGGGCCATATACGTGACTATTTTGGCGAAAAAGTGTTTGACACAGTGATCCGTGATAATGTTGCTTTAGCTGAGGCGCCAAGTCATCATAAAACCATTTTTGAATACGATGGTGAAAGTTATGGTGCCAAGGATTACATGATGCTCGCGAAGGAGATCAGAAATGGATACTAGTAAGTATATTATGGATTCAAAAAAAAGCTTAGGGCATTCTCCACTTGGGATGGTATCTCACGAGGAGTCTCAGTTCGATTTTATTGCTGATCGTAAACCTGTTACAGAGCCAAAAAAATCTGTAGCAGAGGATCATGTAAGCCGGTTAATTGAAGAAAGACCGAGCCCAATAGCTACAAAAAAGCCCAAACAAGAGAAATCAGAATCTGAGGAGATTTTCTCGGAATTTCTTAGCCAGGAAACTGATAACGGCATTTTTAATATGGGAAAGAGAGAAAATGAGCAGCCTACAAAAAAGTCTGCCAGCTACTATATGAGCTCAGAAACCATTCAGCGTTTACGGGAGTTTGCAAATCAAAACGATGAGACATACTCCGCAATTGCTGAAAAAGCGATAAAGGCCTATCTCGATAATCATTGATATCTACACTCCTGTTAAGTTATTTCTGAAACCTGTCACGTTTCAATCGTTAAAAATTTAAAAGCAGAGATTTACGCTTTATAAACCTGACAGGTTTAGGGAAGGGGTGACACACCTTGTCACTGATGTTCAATATTTTAAGATTGACGGCAAAAAATGCTATCATCTTTAAAAAATATCCGCATCAATGATATCTATTTATAAAAGCCACAATTTGCATCATCTTGCCGGTCAGCTTGCTGATCGGTTAGAGGAATCGAAAAATGTTGATCCTTTCAAGCCTCAACAGATTATTGTGCCAAATCTGGATACCTCCCGCTGGCTGAAACTTGAGCTGGCAGAGAGAATGGGGGTTGCAGCAAATTTTGACTTTATCCTCCCCGCAGAATGGCAATACCGGCAAATCCGGGAATTATATCCTGATCTACCCCGTCAGCTTCCATCCGATCCCGATTCAATGCGGTGGACAATTTTTGGTGTTCTGATGGATGATCAGCTTCGCAAAGCTTTTCCAAAACCGAACCGTTACATCAATTCGCAAAGCAGTGAGATGAAAGACCAGGCGGCAATGCAGCTTGCTCGCCAGATATCATCGGTCTATGATCAGTATTTAATGTATCGGCCGGAAATGATTCTGGAATGGCAAAATGGAAAATCATGTCAGGGAGATGAAAAATGGCAGGCTGAGCTTTGGATTTTGCTGAACAAGACGTGGAAAAAGCAGAACGAGAGTGACCTGCAACTAAATAAAGCCGAATTACATAATCATACCATTACTGCCGTAGAAAATGGCACGTTGAAGCCTGACGGACCCATTTATGTTTTTAATCCCGGACTTATTCCGAAACCTATAGTGAGACTTCTACAAGTTTGTCGCTCTCATAGTGACCTTTTTGTTTATAACATTCACCCTTCTAAAAATCCGGTGACGGATGAAGGAAATGAGTTGCTTCAGTCCTTTGGAGAGGAGGCTGGAAATGTGGAAGAGCTGTTTCAGCTTTTGGACGGGGAGTTGACCCGTGATTTCAGGTTTGATGCAAAAACGGACAACAGTTTACACCGGGTACAAAAACACATTATTGATAACCAACCGATGGATGTTGCATCCGGGAAAACGAAACTTGAAGATAACATCCAGGTTCGGTCATGCCACAGTCCGCTTCGCGAAATTGAAACCCTTCATCAATTTCTGCTTGAACAGTTCGAAAAGAATAGTGATTTACACCCCGACGATATTCTGGTTGTAACCCCGGACCTTCAAGTCTACGAACCGGCAATCGATGCTGTATTTGGTATTCCTGAAGAGGGCATGCCCTCCATACCTTATCACCTGGGTTCAATTCGCTCAAATGACAGTGAATCCCTTGAAAGAGCGTTCACACACCTGCTATCGTTACCCGATTCACGATTTACATTATCTGAGGTGATGGACCTGTTTCAGATGAAGCCTGTAAGAGAAAAGCTTGGGCTTTCTGAATCCGATTGCCAAAAGGTGAAACGATGGATTGAAGAGAATCATGTGATGTGGGCTTTGGACGGAGATCACCGAAAGGAGTGGGGTCAACCCGCTGAAGAGATGCAAACATGGTATTCCGCACTGAAGCGAACTTGGCTGGGACAGTGGATGGATGATCAGGGTGGTGAACTGCTCGGTGGGGCGCCTCTTTATACCGGGGTGAGGTCATCCGGTGATCAGGAGGTTTGGGCGGCTTTTACGCGATTTTTGGGGCGATTGGACAGTGTTCGTCAGGCTTCAAAGAAAAAAACAGACTGTTTAGCCTGGTGTGATCACATCAGGCAGTGGATGGATATGTTCTTTACTGCCGATGATTTACAGGGGCGGGCAGGGTTATCAATCGTCATGATATTGGATACGCTGAAAGACGCTCATAAGTTGGCTGCGGTGTCGAGGGATATTCCATTTGGCTTGATCCGTCAGGAAATCACCTCATTACTTGATCAGCAAATGTCAGGGTCTACCTTGTTTACCAGAGGGGTGACTTTTAGTACAATGGTTCCGGTTCGGAGTTTACCGTTTAAAGTAGTTGCTTTAATCGGCTTGAATGAAGACAAGTTTCCCCGGAAAACAACCAGTCCCGATTTCGACCTAATGGCTCAACATCCTGAACCATCAGACCGAAATCGTAAGAAAGAAGATCGGAATTTGTTTTTGGAATCTATTCTGGCGGCAGAAGAGATTCACTATTGCAGTTATGTGGGACGAAGTCCGTTCGATAATGAATCGATTCCGCCTTCACCCATTGTTAGTGAGTGGCTTGACACACTGGAAAAAGTAACCGGTCAGAAACCTGAAAATATCATTCAGCTAGAAACACTCAATGGATTTTCACCTGATCTTTTTAGAGAGGGAGGAGGGAGTTATTCATCGCTTTATTTCAACACCGCAAAATCGTTGTCCGAAAAAGAAAACGGGTTTTCAGGGTTGATGAATTCAGAGCCTTTACCCGATGAAGGGGAGTCCGGAGAAATTGATATCAACGAGCTGATTCGGTTCTTTTCAAACCCGATGAAATACTTCTTAAATACCCGGTTCGATGCCCGCCTTTATGATCCCGATGAAGAGAAGAATGAGTTCGAATTTAATCACCTTGAGAAGCACACTTTATTCCAAAGACTCTTTGGTTGTGAGCTGAGTGATATCAACAAAGAGGAGCTATTAGAACAGCTCGTGAACTCGGGAATGTTGCCGTCGGGTTGGCCGGGGAGGAGCGTTTTAAATGAAACTGAGGGTCATGTCAAAACGGCATTTGAACAAATTAAATCAAAAGATTTTACACCTATAATTAATCTAGTTCAGATCAGTACTGAATTGAATGATAATAAAATAACAGGTTCTATCTATAGTTTTTCTAATATATGTGTGCTCAATATTGTGCCCTCGAAATTCTCGGGGAAAACGGTTATTCAATCCTGGCTCCAACATTTGGCTGTTTGTGCCTCTGATGAAGGAGAGAAAAGAGAGTCGTACCTGCTAACTGAACTAAAAAAAGGAAAGCCAAAGTGGTTCAAATTTAACCCGGTTATGGATGCAAAAAAGCAGCTTCAGGAGTTCGTCGAAATTTATAAATCAGGGTTAAATAAACCGGTTCATTTCTTTCCAAAAACGATGGTGGAATTTGAAGAAAGAACTCGAAATAATCGGTCAAAAGATCCGCTTGAAAATGCAAGAAATGAGTTTGAAGGTGGCTTCAAGAAAAGAGGAGAAAGTGATGATTTAGCGATCTCATTTTTAATGGGAGACCAGGCAAAATTTGATGAGCAATTTGTGCAGGGAGACTATCAAAAATTAGTAGAAATGATGATGGACAACATGGAGGATTTCTCATGAGTAGCGCATTAAATTCTGTATTCACATTGGAAAAATCACCAAGGCTGATTGTTGAAGCCAGTGCCGGTACAGGAAAGACGTACACAATTGTGGGGCTTTATGTCCGGCTGCTGATTGAAGAGAAACTTAACGTAGATGAAATTCTTGTGGTGACCTTCACCAAGAAGGCTACTGCAGAACTTCGCGAACGGATTTTGGATCGATTGAGGGAATGCCTTGTCTCATTGAAGAATGGAGAACCGGGCGATGATTCTTTTTTGAATGAGCTACACGAATGGGGAGAGAACAGAAAAGAGGCAATTGAGAAAATTCGGAAAGCCATTCACGATTTTGATGATAGTCAGGTATTTACCATTCACGGGTTTTGCCAAAAAGTACTCAAGGAAGAAGCGCTGGTATCCGGTGCCTCGTTTGAAATGGAGCTGGATCAGTCGGATACGCTGCTCCATCAAGCAGCAGAGGATTTCTGGCGTGTGTTTATTGATAAATACAGCGGCTCCGATGCCGGACGAAACTATATCAGCAAATTGATGGCAGTTGGAAATACTCCTGCAGAATTGGTTGATGAACTGTACGCCATGTTTGGAAAACCATATGCGGAAACAGAGGGTGTTGTGATGGACGATCCCATCCAGTATTTAGAAAATTTACTGACACTTAAACAACGGCTCGCTAATAACTGGAGTGATTGCAGAAGTGATGTCTTATCTGTATTGGAGAAATGTGACGTTAAGAGTTATACAGGATATTTCGATGGCAGACTGGATAAGTTCGAAAGATTTTTGAAGGATTCTTCAGATCAGCCGGAATCCAACGCTTTGAAATACTTTACCTGGGTTTACCTATCCGATGAAAGCAATTTGAAAAAAAATGGTTCGCCCACGTTGCACCATCCATTATTTGAAGAGTGTGATCAGTATTACGAACTTGTTCAGGAGATTGATAATGTGACATCTACGGTAATAAAAGAGGCAGTGGATGACATTAAAAGCCGCAGAAAAAAACTATTAAACAACTCAAGCATTGTTACCTACGATGATCTTCTTGTTAAGCTCAAAGATGCGCTACAGGACGAGTTAAATGGCGGTCCACTTGCGTCAACCCTCTGCAAAAAATACCCGTTTGCACTGGTGGATGAATTCCAGGATACCGACCCAATTCAGTATTCTATTTTTGATGAGATCTATCCGCGAGAAAATACAAATACCAGTTTAATGATGATCGGTGATCCTAAACAGGCGATTTATGCCTTTCGCGGAGCTGATGTCTATACGTATATACGCGCAAGAAAAACGGTAACAGGCGGACAGTACTCACTGGAAAGAAATTACAGAAGTACACCCAAGCTTATTGATGCTGTGAACTCTCTTTTTACCGGTGAACACGTACCGTTTATCGAAAACGAAATTGAATTTGTGAAATCAAAGCATGGAAAACCGGAGCTGGCAGAATCTTTCCTTGTGGATGGGAAGGAAGAACCTCCCATGAAGATCTATTACAGGGATGGTGTTTCGGGTAAGAAGGAAGAATCAAAGGATTTCGCTTTTCGTGGAACAGTTCAACAAATAACTGAGCTGCTTAAAAAGTCAAAAGAGGGAAAGGCAACGATTGATGATAAGAAAGTAGTAGCGGGAGATGTAGCCGTGTTGGTTTCAAGTCACAGAGATGCTGAAGAGATCAAGAAAATGCTGAAAACGGTAGGGATTGGGGCCGTTACCTATTCCCGCGAAAAAGTATTTGAATCGTTTGAAGCGAAACGTCTGAATTTGCTGATGCAGGCCGTTTTAGAACCTACAAACCGGCAGAACGTGCAGAATGTGTTGGTAAGTGGATTTTTTGGCCTGGATATGAATCAAATCCATCAATATCAGACCGATGAAGAGAAGCGTCAGCGATTGGTTGATGAGCTTGTGGACTTGAATGAATTGTGGAAGTCGAAAGGCTTTTATCCCATGTACAGAAAACTGATGTTTTCGAACTCCAGGCTGCACAATTTTACAAAGCTGGAAAACTCGGAGCGGATCATCACAAATCTGCAGCAACTTGCCGTTATCTGTTCTAAAGCGGAACTGGAAGGTAAACTGGATCCCGCCGCTCTTTACAGATGGTATTACAAAGAGCTTTCGGACCCCGATAAGGATGATGAAAAAACACTATTGCTCGAAAGTGACCAGAATTTGGTAAAGATTGCGACAATCCATGGAAGTAAAGGTCTGGAATTCCCGATTGTGTTCTGTCCGACTTTATGGGAAGGCAGAGAGCATAAAAAGCGTCTGCTTGAAGAGTATCATTCCGGTGATGAGGATTCTGATTTAATTATCAATTTTGATCAATCGGACAGCGATCAGCGAAAAGCAGCAATGAATCAGTTTAAGCTGGAGTCGGTAGCCGAAGAAACACGCAAAATGTACGTGGCAATTACCCGGGCAAAGTACGAGTGCCGAATTTTCTGGGCAGCTCATAATCAATCGCACTACTCAGGCTTAGGTGCGTCTTTACTTGGCTTTGAAGAGGTAAACAATTTGATAGAGCAAAATTGCACTGTCAAAAACAGTGACAAACTGAAGAAGGGGGAGCATTTAACGGACCAAATCTTCCATGAACAATTTTGCAGCATCGAAAAAGAATCACAAAACACGATTCAGCTGAATGAAACCGAAAGTTATGATCAACCTGCAGAGCATGTTTTCAGGGGCGAAGAGGAGGCGGCAGACTGGAAATTTAAAGAGTACAGAGGGCGTAATTATCTGCGAATACAAAAAAACGTCGATAGTTTTTCATCGCTGGCTAACCATAAATCAGAGCCGGGAGAGCCCGACTATGATCAATTTATTGAATCGTATGTGGATTCACTTTCGATAAGGGAGTCAGAAACAAACGAGCTCTCCATTTTCACCTTCCCCCGTGGGGCGACAGCCGGTACGCTGATCCACAAGCTGTTTGAGCACGAAGAGTTTAACTTTGATAAAATCGGACAGAAGAACAGAAAAGAGATCTCTGAAGAAGTTCTGGAGCAGTATCAGTTTGATGATAAATGGGCACCTGTACTCGATGAAATGTTGGGAAATGTGTCAGATTCCGTGATTGGTGATTTAGCTCTGAATAAAGTTAGTCAGTTGGATGAACTACGGGAGATGGAGTTTAATTTACCGGTTTCTCCACCAAAATTGGAGGACTTGATAGCTGTCATCAGAAATGGAAATACCCCATCGGATATAAAGCTAGATGGGAATGGGTTTCTAACCGGATTTATCGATCTGATTGTTCGTCAGAATGGGAAATACTACATCTTAGACTATAAGTCGAATCATTTGGGGGATACTATAGAAGACTATACCCC
>PWFZ01000329.1 GCA_003555185.1 Balneolaceae bacterium
AAACGTGGTAAAATCCAATGGACACCCCTCTAAATTTCGCTTACGCGTTCAAAAGAGGAGCCCCTTATTAGGGGGACTTTTTTCTTAGACATTAGAAAATATTTAAAAAACCTCATTAAGATTAATAAAATGCCAATAATTCAATTTTTACGAAGAAGGTGGATCTTAGGAAAACCATTTCCGGAATCCTGGCAGAGTATCTTATATAATGAGGTACCCTATTATCAAAAGCTCCCCCAAAACTACCGCGAAACTCTCAAGAAAAGGATGATGGTATTTATGGATGAGAAGCTTTTTGAGGGGTGTGGAGGGCTGAAAATGACAGATCGGATTAAAGTCATAATCTCTGCTTATGCCTGTGTGTTACTGTTAGAAGAGACCTCCGATTATTACCCTGACCTGCAGGCGATTTTAGTTTATCCCGATGATTATGTTGCCCAGGTTCATGAAGAAGATTATGCAGGAATTGTCACAACAGGCTTGGAGGCTCGCAAAGGTGAATCATGGGATATTGGAAGTATTGTCCTGTCCTGGAGAGATATTGAGGGTAATATTTATAATGAGAAGGATAAACAGAATTTAATTTTTCATGAATTTTCCCACCAGCTTGATCAGAGGTATGGCTTAACGGCGGGAATAACAGAGGTTGGGAAGGTTATACAAAAAAATGAATGGAATGAGGTGTTGGCTGAATCATTTAACAATCTAAGAAGAAAAGCTGTTCGTAAGGAAAAAACGGTGTTGGACACCTACGGAGCAACAGAGCCGGCAGAATTCTTTTCGGTAGCCACAGAAGCATATTTTGAAGATTCATCCAGGTTAAAAAAGGAGTATCCTGATCTCTACGATCAACTTAAGTCGTTTTATGGAGTTGATCCTGTAATCTTTTGAGGTTAACCCGCAATGTTAAATTAATGTTAACATCGTGAGAATTGACTTTAAAATTCATATAAAATGAAAACATCTATTATATTTGTATCGCTATTGAAACTGTTAAGTAAAGTTAAGGTAAGGTAAGGTAAACAAGGTATAGCATGGTTCAGTCGGTTAGAATAATTATATGAACTATACAATTTTTGATTTTTTACAGCTCATAGGTTCGCTCGGAATTTTCCTTTACGGGATGAAAGTTTTCAGCGATGGCCTACAGAAAGTTGCCGGTGGCAAGCTCAGGGCAATCCTTAAAGGGATGACAACCACCCGCTTTCGCGGTATTTTTACCGGGTTTGGAGCCACAACCGTTACCCAGTCCTCTACAACAACCACTGTAATGGTGGTTAGTTTTGTAAACGCCGGACTCATAACGTTTATAGAGTCTACCGGTGTAATTATGGGGGCAAATATTGGTACAACCGTTACGGCGTGGATGGTAGCAATATTTGGCTTTAAGATGGAAATCACTCCGATTGCAATTATGCTGATTGGTGTATTTTTCCCATTTATGTTTGTCGGGAAAGAAAAGCTGAGAAGCCTTGCAGAAGCGATGATTGGCTTTGGTATCCTGTTTATCGGCCTGGAATTTATCAAAAATGCAGTTCCGAGTATAAGTGAGAACCCGGAAATGTTTGTTTTTCTGGATCAGTATACCGGCTTCGGATTTGCTTCCATTCTGCTATTTATCTTAGTTGGAGCAATCCTAACTCTTCTCACCCAGTCTTCCTCTGCTGCTACAACTATCACTCTTGTTATGCTATTTCAGGGATGGATTGACTTTCCAATAGCCGCGGCAATGATTTTAGGTGAGAATATTGGTACTACGGTAACCGCCAATATTGCGGCTGTCATCGGAAATGTGCACGCGAAAAGGGCAGCGAGATTCCACCTTATTTTCAATGTTGTAGGGGTAACTTGGATGCTCATTGTGTTCCAGCCCTTTTTGGTGGGAATTGATAATATAATGGGTTTCTTTGCACCGGGCGCAGGATCAGTATTTGAGGCCGCAGATGAACTTGGACGAGCTAATGCAACGCTTGCATTGTCACTTTTTCACACCACATTTAATGTGTTGAACGTGATGCTGTTATTTGCATTCGTGCCGATGATCATCAGGTTTGTTGAAAAAATACAAACCGATAAAGAAGATGCGGACAGTAAATTCCGCCTGCAATATATCTCCTCCGGAATGATGTCATCACCTGAGTTGTCTATCGCGCAGGCACACAAAGAAATTGAATTGTTCGGTAAGCTGATCGAGAAAATGCACTTCAGCTTCGAGGGGCTTTTCTTCAAAAAGCAGAAGAAGCACGAAAAATTTCTAAAGAAGATTAAAAAGCGAGAGCAAATAACCGATAATATCGAGCTCGAAATTGCCGAATACCTGACAAATATTTCAGGATTTAACTTATCCGAATCAGCTACGCGTAAAATCCGTGCGATGCACAGTATGATTAATGATCTCGAGCGCGTAGGTGACATCTATTTCCAGATGTCTAAAACGTTTGAGGAGATGCAAAACGAAGACATTAAACTACCTGAGGATGCAGTAAAAGAGGTGGGTACAATGCTCGATTTAATCCACGGTGCAATTCGCCATGTACGTAAAAATCTGGATAAAAATAATGGTGAATTTGATCTGGATAAAGCGATAGAGATCGAGAGAAAAATCAACGCTCATCGTGATAAGCTTATGGACTTACATTATAAGCGTCTTGAAAAAGGAGAGTACACGAATAAAGCCGGATTTATCTTTCTTGATTATTTAAATCGTATGGAGAAAATAGGTGACCACCTTTTCAACGTAAGCGAGGCTCTTGCAGGGAGAAAGGTTAAGGCAGCCTATGACACGGTTATGGATAGGAAGTAAAAGAGGTTGCATTTAGCAACCCTTACTTTCTTTTATCTTTCACATAAACTGCTTTCGATTGACCTTCACCAACGGATCGCTCTTCAAGCTCAAATAGGTTCATGGCATTTACAAGTTCGCCCAGCTTTTGGAATCCATAATTTCGTGGGTCAAATCCCGGTGATTGTTTTGCTATGTAGCTTCCTACAGGCGCCAAATG
>PWFZ01000247.1 GCA_003555185.1 Balneolaceae bacterium
AAATACAGGCTCAGATAAACGAAAAGTCAGCTCATCCAACAAGATGAAATACCTGGGAGCCGGGTTGGCTGTGCTCATTGTAATTGCGGGCATAATAGGCGGTTATACATATTATCTTTTCCAGGGCCTTCCTTCTATCGAAGAGCTTGAAAATCCCCAAACAGCGGTTGCTTCCGTTGTGAAAAGCCGTGACGGCGTAATTCTGGACCGGTACTTTGTAGAAAACAGAACCTACGTTCCAATAGATCGTATATCACCAAATATTGTCAACGCACTCATCGCCACAGAGGATCACAGGTTTTTTACCCATTGGGGGATTGATGCGGAGCGTTTGATCGGCCTTCCCTATTACTGGATTCGCGGACAGTTCCAGGGCGGATCAACCATCAGCCAGCAGCTTGCACGTAACCTGTATCGAAATATTGGCCGTGAAGTTTCCGTTCGCAGAAAGTTACGCGAGATGATCACCGCTGTCCAAATTGAGAAAAATTATACCAAAACAGAGATCATCGAGATGTACCTGAACACGGTGGAGTTTGCTAATAGTACGTTCGGTATTGAATCCGCATCTCAAACTCACTTTGCAAAACCCGCAAATGATATAACTGTTTCTGAAGCAGCCACACTTGTCGGAATGCTTCAGGCTACTCACGCATACAACCCTCGTCTGTTTCCTGAACGATCTAAACAGAGAAGAAATGTTGTTTTAGGACAAATGATGAGAAGGAATTTTATTGATTTGGAGATTTATCACAATCTGCAAACCGAGGATATCGCTTTAAATTATCAGCCGCCTTCAAGATCAGGACGCGAAAGTCGCTACTTCGGTGAATATGTTCGACAAAAAGTAATTCAGTGGACCGAAGAGAATGGTTACGATTTGTATTCTGATGGGCTCACAATATATACCACTATTGATTCTCGCCTGCAGCAACATGCTGAACGGGCAGTGAAAGAAAAAATCGCCGAATTTCAACCCATTTTTGAAGGGGAATGGACCAGCAGAGGCGGCGAATACATGGATAAACTTTGGGAAGAATATCCCAACTTTTTAAACAGTTTTTTACGCCAAACAGATGAGTATAAAAATGGCTTCACAAACTTTAATACCAATCAGGAATCAGTAGTATTTGATAGCCTGAAGGCAGACTCTGCTTTTGTTGAATCTGTAAAAAGAGCCGGCACCCGACTTCAGGGAAGTTTTGTGGCTATTGAACCCAATTCAGGGAATGTCCTCGCATGGATTGGCGGTACCGATTATGGGCAGCAACAATTTGACCATGTACATCAATCGCGCCGACAAGCAGGATCTACTTTTAAACCGTTTGTGTATGCAGTAGCGATTGATAATGGATACATGCCATATCATACATTTTCCAAATACCCTGTCAGCTTTATCGATCGTGCCGGAAATCGCTGGAACCCTAAAGACGCTACCATTCCTGCAGGGCCGGAAATGGTTCAGTTAAGAGCAGGTTTGGCAAGAAGTTTAAACAATGTTACGGTTCGTCTGCTTCCCGAGATTGCCGGTGCACCGGGTACGAATCAACTGCAAGATTTAGATCCTGCAGCACGTAAAATTCGGGATATGGCTTCGAATCTGGGAATTAATATGGGACTCACCCCCGCCTACCCTTCTATTGCATTGGGAACCGCAGAAGTTACGCTGCTTGAACTGGTTAGCGCCTACACTACATTTGCCAATGAAGGGGTTCATATAGATCCAATTGCCGTTACAAGAATTGAGGATAAGGAAGGAAATGTATTGCAGGAATATCATCCCAATTATACGGGAGAGGCTATCAGTCCGGAAACTGCATACATGATGATTGACATGATGCGTGGAGTTATCAGAGGAGGGGAAGGATACAGTGGAACCGGAGTAAGAATATCAAGCCCGGCTTATTATGGAATCACACAGGATATTGCCGGTAAAACAGGAACCACCGATAACAGTTCAGACAATTGGTTTGTAGCAATGACACCCCACATGGTAATGGGATCGTGGGTTGGAGGTGAAGATCGCAGAGTTCGATTTCCCAGAGGTGTGCCTACAAGTATTGGACAGGGAGCACGTACTGCACTACCAATTGTGGGTACATTTATCAATTATGTACAAGAAGATGATGATGCGCCGTGGAGTTATGATGGATTCACCCCTCCTCCCGGCTTTATTATGCCTGAAGACCCTGATCGCGCTCAGGATTCAGTAGATGAACGAAGAGGAAGAATTGGGTGGTAGTTATTCGACCTGCTACCTCTTCCTGGTATTACTTTTCACTGTAAGTTGTAGTGGGGAGAACAGCTCTCAAGGATAACTTTCGGCACTATTGTTTTACAGTTGATCATATAGAATAGTGTCCTCGTGACAAATCCCTGCCGAAGATATATTAAAAGGGTCGAACTTTTTTCACCACGAAGCCGCCAAGACTCGAAGAAACACGAAGGTAAATTAAAGGAAACTTCGTGAACCTTCGTGAACCTTCGCGTCATCGTGTCCTCGTGGCCCCTGAAGAAATCAATTATTTATAGCTTCCTACCGTCACCTTGAGCGCAATTCCACGGCTTTTGGTGAAATGAAGTCGAAGGGTTCTTACGCTATAGATACTTCGACTTCATTACGACAGAAAATAACTGTCTTAATTGCGCTCAGTATTCAGTATGACGAAAACACAGATTCTATAATCGAACTCAGTCTTCTACCGCTTCACCCATCTTTAATGAAATTCTCCCCGAACGCTCAAAAACGCCAGACGAAAATTTTATACTCGAAAGCTGAGTTCGACTCTTAAGTCAGATTATACATCCTGCTTGTTGCCACTTACCACAGTTGCACAGAGTACTGCAGCCCAAGGTTAGCGCAAAGCGGTGGCATTGAGTTACGAGCGAGCATAAAAAAAACACCGGAGGTGCGACATGCCCGTAGCCCATGGGCACTGGTACTGTCCAAAAAAGTGTGTCTGAGCTAAGATCTCCTTCCGGATCAATTAGGTTATATTAG
>PWFZ01000208.1 GCA_003555185.1 Balneolaceae bacterium
TGTTTGCTTCCTTAACAAAAACCCGGCATTTGTTGGCCTTCCGGGCAAAAAATATCATGTGATCTAATCCGTACTTTTCAAATACCCGCCTGTACTGCTCATAATTTTCTGCAAACGGTCCTGCATGATGAATATTTATCGGTGAACCATGTTTCTTAAACAGATCATCGAGCAAGGGATAGTCTTCAAAAAGATTATCCATCCATTGCGCAGTTATAGCCGTTAGCCGCGGATATACATGTGTGATCGAATCAGTTTGCATGATGTTCTGTTTCAGGTTTAGCGTACTCTTTACTAATATATTCCGCCCAGCTATTAACAAAATTATTCCTGTTCCTGGAAAGAGTGTCATTATCAAAAGTGATTCCCTCGGTAGGCGTTCCTGTCACGGCTATACCGGAATTCACATTGCCCTGGTTGTCAATAACAAACCCCTCCGGTGTGATGTTGACTGCTCCGGTCTGATAGGCCTCCTGAGTGGCCCTGTTTATGAATGTCGTAATCAATCCCCGGTTAAGCAGTTTCCGAAACAGTTTGCTACAGTCATCAGCCAGCGACATTTTGGGGATACGTGCATCCACAAGATATTGCACATGATGTCGGAGGCTACGCTGACCGGACTCAAGAATAAATGCCCCGCTTTTTTCATCCATTGACAGGTTGGGACTCCTGGCTGCGCCAAAATTCAAAATACCGGATTCCACTAAAGCATACATCTTTTCAGCACTCTCAACCGGGGGGCCGAATGTAACCCGATTCAGTTTACCACGAATTGAACGATCAAAATATCGTTGTGATTCCGGGGTGAATCCACCAAAAGAGTAAAGATCACAAAATAACGATGACGCTTTCTTCCAAACTGCAGTTACGGCTGCCAGCGGGCTCTTGAACTCTCCTTTACGAGCTTCTTTCACATAAAAATTATACTGCGAATGTATATACTGATGAAATGTTTGACCATCGAAAGTTGAATTCTCCTGCAATGGATCTAAAAACGTATCGGGATCAAAACGCTTCAGACCCGGACATTTCTGTTGGTATTCCGCAACAGTACGCTGAACATCCTCAAAATCAGTGGAGGCTGACAATCCTTCCGGGAATCCTGCTTCCTTCATAGCAATATCATAATAAGCATAAATCATATCCTGGCTCAGAAGGGGCCATATCTGTTGCTTGAAGTCTATTTTTCCCCTTGTTTGTATTTTCTGTAATTCAGGTTTAGTAAAAAACTTCAGCTTGCTCATCTCTCCCGGTACGGATCTGCGCGGAAGCATGGGTAGTCCGCTTCGGGAAAATGGATAAATAACTTTAGGCTCATTTCCTGAAGGGTTATACACGAGTTTTTCAGATTCATCTCGTTTAAACACACCACCTTTTCCCTCTGTTAGTGCTAATACTGCATCCACAAACGTCAAGCCAATTCCTTTCATCCCAATACTGCAGCTTGGAGGCAGATCTTTAAATGCAGTTTCAACCGGATAGATATATGGGATATAACCGCAGCTTGTATGTTTATTGGCAAACGATTGATAACGTAATTGTTCTTCTGTTTCCCTGTTTCTAGGGTGTCCTGTTGCAAGAAGAACATGATCATAGAGTTCTGTAGGGGGGGACTTTTCATGCCCGTTTGTATCCATACACAGAGCATATTTCCCTGAATCTTTATAAATGTCGGTTACTTCTCCAACGCTATAGTTGCCGAATACTTTATCCGGAAGATTTGATGCGATTAACCTAAATCCATGTGCAAGATACCGGCCAACTATTGCTCGGGAAGTATAATCCTGATCTGTTACGTGCAGATTCTCATTCCGATTTACCCATTCGGTCAGTGAAAGTGGGAGAGGGACCACGGGCGAAGGTTTTTCTTCAGGCCACATATTGACTTCTCCAACCGGGTTATTAATAAGCAGCCAGGAGGGTTGTCCAACCCTGTAGTTTTCTCCGGCCGCAAAAGAATCAGTACGATTAAAGATACGAATCTCGATTCTCTCAGTCGGTGGATTGACTTTAAACCAGGCTGCAAGCCGCTCAAATCCATAGATACCTTTCGGACCTCCACCTATGATGGCAATTTTACGTATAGTCTTGTAATCTCCCATTTTCACCCGCAGAATTATCGATGCTGAGCTCACTGTCATTTACCAAAACAGGCGTTACTTGAGGTTCATTAGTGAATAGCTCATCAATCTTATCAAAATGATCCTCAACCCATGCATCATTGTATATCGTTTCCATATAGCGTTCACCGCTGTCCGAAAAAATCATCACGCAGTTTGAATCTTCCGGAATAACTGACTGCAGTTTTTCAGCGGCCATTACAACAGCACCGGCTGAACCTCCTGCAAGAATTGCTTCCCGATGTAACAAGCGTCGGCATCCGATAACACACTCTCTGTCAGACATATGTAGAACATGGTCTATAGAGCTTTCATCAAGTAAATCTGATTTTTTTCCGGCCCCGTGCCCCGGTATCAGCCGTCTGCCTTTTAAGGGTCCAAAGATTACGCTTCCAACCGCATCTACGGCCACAACTTTGGTTTTTAAATTATGTTCATGTACATATCTGGCACATCCCATAATTGTCCCGCAAGTGCTTGTTGCAGCAAGTATATAGTCAGGTGGCTCCGGGCAGCTGTTAATGATCTCCTTCATCGTCTCGTAATGGGCAGCAGGGTTCAGGTCATTGGAATATTGGTTGGGCCAGTAACTTTTTGATATTGTACCCAACAGTTGTCTGACACGTCTCAGCCTGTTTTTTAGATAGTTTCCACTGGCATCGGCTTTTGTAACGCGTTCGATCTGAGCTCCATACACCCGAAGAAGTTCGAGTGTCCGGCTATTAATTTTCGGATCCGTTACCACGATAAGTTTTAAACCCATATAAAGGCAGGCCTGAGCAAGGCCAATTGCCATATTACCCGAACTTGATTCAACAATTGTACTGTCTTGTGTAATTTTTCCTTCTTCAAATGCTTTCGATAGCATTAGTAAA
>PWFZ01000037.1 GCA_003555185.1 Balneolaceae bacterium
ACCTATGGATACGAGCCCGGTCGTGAAGTGAATGGCTTCACTGAATCTGCAATACTCCGTACCGAACCTACACGTGATCTTGGCGACGCAGATTTACGAGCCAGATCAAGTAATGTAGAGATCTATAACCAGGCGGTTAGTGATCTTGAGGAAGCTGCAGAATTGCTCTCTGAATCAGATCGTGGTGTATACTATGCCAACTATGCTGCTGCAAATGCACTTTTGGCCCGTATACATCTTTATCTCGAAAACTGGGATGAAGCAATTGATCATGCAGATATAGCTCTTGCTGCTACAAATGCAGAGTTAGACGATACCGAAGAGGCGTTTATGGACAACCCATTTGATCAGTCTCCTCCAAACTCTGAGTCTATCTATGAGCTTGCAATCGATCCGGTTGAAGAAAGCCTTGGTTCAAACCTTGGATTGTGCCCATACACAAATCCACGTCACTGGTTCGATGTAATACCATCAGAAAATCTATTGGATGTATTTGAAGAAGATGATTATCGCAACCATCTGTTTGCAGTGGCTGATGATGGTTTTCCTTACACGCTCAAGTGGAATTGCTCAACTGGAAACGTTGACGATAATGTTCCTTTAATTCGCGTGGCTGAACTCTATTTGATTAAAGCAGAAGCACATGCAGAGCTCGATCAAATTGTACCGGCTTTAGATAATCTGGAAACGCTACAGTCTGCACGTGGCCTTTCGCCTTTCGTTTCCACTGATACGGATGAAATTATCGAAGAGATTATGGTTGAACGACGACGGGAATTGAACTTTGAAGGTCACAGATTCTATGACCTGAAACGTCGAGGTATGGACATCACCAAACAGGAAGGAGCTACAACGGTTCCCTATAATGATTTCCGTATTCTTTCTCCGATACCCCAGTCAGAAGCGGATAATAATCCCAACCTAAATCCAAATCCCGGTTACTAAGGGATTTAATTTGGATTGAATAGTCAGAAATTTAAAACAGAACATTATTATGAAATATCAAACAATAGTTAAGTTTACAGTTCTTCTGATGCTCCCGCTGCTGATGACGGGATGCTTTGAAGATCATGCGTCACAATTTCATCTCGATGATGCCAATCAGGTAGAATGGGCACCGCCTAACCGGGCAACCAGTTCACTCACTTATACAGCGAATCTTGACGCAGATCAAACTGATCCAAAAACCGTTTCTCTGGAAGTTCAACTTATAGGGGCTCAATCAGGGTCAGACAGAACTGTAGGAGTTGAAGTAAGCGAAACAGATGCTGACGAAGGCACGCACTTCGAGCTTACAAGCAGCGACGTAGTCATTCCTGCAAACAGTAATAGCGGAATCGCAGAAGTTCAGATTCTTGCAGAAAACATCGAAAATGGTGAAAGCTTTTCTGTAACACTCGAACTTCAGGAAGGCACTGAACTTGGTGTTGCAACCAACATGAAAGATCTGCTGCTCACAGTTGAAAAAGAGGAGGAAGAGATCGAATAAGAGATTCTCTCTTATCAACCTTTATAATAAGCCGGCTCGTAAATGCGAGTCGGCTTTTTTTATTTTCAAATTATCTAAGAAAGAAGTCTCCCCTAACAAGGGGAGATTTAGAGGGGTGTTCATCGGATTTATTCACTTTTGACAAACATCCGCGAAGCATGCCTTCGCAACAACAAGGCTCGGATTAATTCATTTAATTATTAATTTTCCAGGCCTGAACTAATTATATATATAGCAGAGATCCTTTTTTAATCCCCCTTTATTAAGGGGGACTTTTACTCAATAGATAAATTTTGTAAAGAACTGTGCATCCTTGTATTTGGTTTATGATATTCCATCAATCAAAAATACCAATTTAGATAACGCTCTATGCAATTACGCTACTTTTTCGCTCTCTCCCTTCCTTTGTTATGCCTGATGTTTTTCACAACCCAAACTGTACAGGCTCAAAATGCTAACTTTGAACTTGCCGAACGATTTACTGCCGATAACATGCAAAAAATGACCGGCAGCACCTTTTTAAACCCTAACTGGATTGAAGATGAAGATCGGTTCTGGTACGAATGGGATGATGGAAATGGCAAACGATGGATGTATGTAGATGCTGCCCGCGAGTTGGTTCGTCCGCTTTTTGACAGGGATGACATGGCCGCTCAACTCTCCGAAGAGTTCAGTCGAGGATTTAACACCAGAGATCTCGACCTCAAAGAATTTGATTTCGACACCGATCGTGGCTTTTTCACTTTCCATGTTGATAGCGTTGAGTTTGAATATCATGTAGATCGAAATGAATTGGTAAAAGGTGATTCTCTCAAAAAAGATGAGAGAGAAGGGTGGGAAACATTTTCACCTGACAGCACTTGGATTGCATTTTCCCGCGAACACGACCTTTATGTTATGCGTGCGGATGATCCCGACAGTACCGAAATTCGCCTGACCGATGATGGAGAACGCTGGTACAGCTTCCAATCCAATCATGGAGATACAACATCCACAGAGCGACTCAGGGCACGAGCCAATTGGTTCGAGGATTCAGAAAAACTATTTGTAAAGCGTCAGGACTGGCGTGATGTAGATGAGCTTTGGGTGATTAACACCATTGCACAGCGGCCGGAACTTGAAACCTATAAATACAATCTGCCCGGTGAGGAAAATCACTATCAGGATGAAATTCTTGTGTTCGATATGGAAACCAAAGACCATGTTCGGCTCGATACCGACAAATGGCCGGATCAATCCCTGGGTGGAGCCTACTTTAATGGAGGCGGAATTTTTACCACCGAAAAATCAGACTATCTGTATATCCTTCGCCGAACACGAACCTGGGACGAAGTAGATGTTGTAAAGGCAAACACCACAACCGGTGAAACGGAAGTGCTCTGGTCAGAAGAGAGCAAACCCTATTTCAACACCCGTTATGCACAGCTCGCCATCATCAACGAAGGCGAAGAGTACCTGTGGTGGAGTGAACGAACCG
>PWFZ01000279.1 GCA_003555185.1 Balneolaceae bacterium
ATTACGAGAATCAACAAACGGAAGCTGGCATCCCCGCGCGAAATAGCGCAAGGGTCCCCCTTGTGCTCCCATTGAAGGTCATAGTTAAGCCTCCTTCAAGCCTCCTCAGGTCCTTGAAGCGTGTCGGGTTTCTGGGCAGTCCCGTGAAAAACAACGCATCAAGGACTTCGCTCCGCTCTGACGCTTTAAGGTTGTTTTTTGTACCTTCATTATCTGTCGTCTGCGAATAAAAAATCTAAATGATGTTCACTCTTCAAAAGCTCAGAAATATACTCAACTCACCAAAGCTGGCAGCTCTCTTTGTGGGACTGGCAATTTTAATGATTTATGAGATACAGCTTGTCGCTATATTGCTTTCCGTGTTTATTTTGCTGGGGATTTTGTTCACACCTTATATGCTTTACGTGTTGTTTATCCACGACAAGAAGGACTGGTTTTACGGATTTTTTATTTGGATGGGTACGGCTTTTTTAGTCAGGTATATGATGGGTTCAGAAAGTGAAATTACTGCTTATATATCTGAAGGAATTCCCTTTCTTTTTTTTCTGATGTACTGCTTTTTTCTTAATCAAAAAGTGGGTGAATGGTTGATCAACCAATCAAAAAGCTACTAGCGCTATTCTGATTCAGATTGGACAAGCTCTTCACTTTCCGGTAATGGAATCGTCATCCTTACCCTTTCCAGGAAACGATCCGCTCGTAAAAACCCAACCACACGGGCATCAGTTACTTCCAATCCATCACTGTTTATAAATACAATGGTAGGAACACCATCAATATTGAATTCGCGTCTGAGGTTTTCGGCCCGTTCTGATTCGTACTGTGTCATATCCACTTTAAGTCGTTTGAAATCCTGAGTAGCATCAATAACGTCGGTGTCCGTAAATGTTGATCGTTCAAGCTCAAGGCAGGGGATGCACCAGTCAGCGTAAAAATCCATTAATATTGGCTGACCATCATAAATTGCCTGTTCAAACTTTTCATCGCTATACTCTTCCCAGATAATCCCTTCTTTTTGCAGATTCTGATAAAGCATTCCGGCAATAATCAGCAATACTACACCCATTCCCCATTTTACGCGGGTAAATATTTTAGCTCCTTTACCTGATGATTCCAGGAAGCCGAGATATAGTCCACCGGCTATTAAGGTTGCTATAATCACGTGCATAGAGTAGCCGGGAGCAAAGGCCAGCGCAATGTAAAAGAGTGCTACTCCTACTAAAACGACACCAAACACTTTCTTCACCCATACCATCCATGTTCCGGATTTGGGCATTTTTGAAAGTAAACCGCTGAAGGTACCTAGAATCAGGTATGGGAACCCGAGGCCGAATGCCATCACAAAAAAGATGGCAAAACCGAAAAGCGGATCTCCCTGTGCGCCAACAAATGCAAGGAGTGCAATAATGGGCGGACCGATACATGGCGCAGCAAAAACGCCAACAACCAATCCAGAAAAGAAGTGACCAAATACGCCACCCGTTTTGCGCTGGGTTCCACTGAGTGACTGCATCATGGAGGACGGTGGCTGTAGCTCGTAAAGTCCGAACATACTTAAAGCGAGTGCGAATATCAGGATCCCGATACCTGCCAATACAATGGGACTCTGCATCCAGCTACCGAATAGTGCACCGGTATAAGCGGCAGCAACCCCAAGTACACTGTACATGGCTACGATTCCCATTACGTACACAAAAGCCATAAAAAAGGAGTGACTTAACCGGCTTGACTCGCCTTTCTTACTGCCAAACAGGGATACGGTTACAGATAACATTGGGTAGACACAGGGAGTTAAATTCAGTGCCAGACCAATGAGAAAAATTCCTGCAAATGCCCAAAATAGTCCTAATGAATCGAACAGTGCTGCAATTTCTCCGCCGCCACGGGCTGTAAGAGCATCCGTGATAGAACCACGTTGTGCATCGGCACCCGCAAATAACTCCTGGTTTAACGACTGAAAACCCGTTCCTTCTGCAGAAACCTCTACACTAAATGAAACGGGGACTGTGGCAGGAGCCAGACAAACTTCATTATCACATGCCTGAACCCGTAAAGTCCCTTCGAATTCGTAGCTGCCTGCTTCTACATCATCAGCTGCAAAAAGAGTGACAAAGATTGGAGCTTCACCTTCGAAAACATCCACCTGGTCTTCTGCAAAATCAAACTCATAAAGTTTAGAAGGCGGATACTGAATATTGGAAACGACCAAATCATCCCGCTCCTCTAACATGAGTTCTGTTCCAATCAGAAAATCCAAAGAGGGCTGATCGGAATTGACATGCCAGCCTTCAGTAAGATTTAAAAGTACAGCGACTTTGGCTGAGCTTCCGGCAGGAATCACATTTTGAGATTTTTTGATCTCAATATTAACCATGTCTGCACTAGACATTCTGGTCGATTGCTGAGCCAGAGCATCAACAGTTGTGGATACAAACAGTAGAAGAAAAAGAGAGATTAATTTCATAGAAATTATATAAGAGGTAGTATCGTGTTAACCAGAACCTGTCAGGTTCCTATCTGCATTTCAAAATGGACTTATCAGTAGTTCCATTCAGGTTAAGATAAGGCTTGTTTTGGGAAAAATATGTAATGAATTTGTAACAATTGAGATAACTGCTGAAGGGTTTTTTTATTTTTTTGATAACCTTCTGCACGAAAATACTAACAGTCAGTATCAACAATCTATTGCAGGATGCTGAGTAATCCCGTTACGTCTAATGGATCTGTTTTCATCATCAAGTTGCCCTTTGCATCCATTGGCCACTGATCTTCAGGCTTATCCCAATAGAGTTCAACTCCGTTGTCATCGGGATCCTGAAGGTAAATGGCTTCAGATACACCATGGTCAGATGCACCATCTAACGGATAATTTTTATCCATAATTCGCTTTACAATTTCTGCCAAATCCCTGCGTGTAGGGTAGAGTATGGCCAGATGAAACAGTCC
>PWFZ01000087.1 GCA_003555185.1 Balneolaceae bacterium
CCATGGCTGCGGCGTAAATTCCTTCGCGATCCTTCGGTTTTTTGCTTTCAAAGAGTTGCTCCAGATAGGTGGCAACGACTACTCCATTATCCACGGCAATCCCGAACAGGGCAAGGAATCCAACCCAAACGGCAACACTCATATTCACCACTCCCATCTGGAAGAAATCTCTGAGTTCAACCCCAAAAATGGAGAAGTTGAAGAACCAGTCCTGACCATAAAGCCAAAGCATAATAAATCCACCGGCCCAAACAAGAACAATTCCCGAAAAGACGATCAGCGTTACGGGTGATGACCGGAACTGGAAGTAGATGATCATAAAGATAATGAGCAGTGTGATGGGCAGAACCACAGCGAGACGTTCTGACGCACGCTGCTGGTTTCTGAACTCACCCTCAAATGTGTAGCTGATTCCATCCGGCACCGTTAATGATCCATTGCTGATTTGTTGATCCAGCTGATCCCGTACACGATTTACAACATCGATTGGAGCCTCCCCGGGCTGACGGTCGAATGTTACATACGCACTCAGAAACGTGTTTTCGCTTCTGATATTCATCGGTCCGGTTTCGAACTTAATTTCTGCCAGCTGACCCAGGGGGATTTGGCTTCCGTTTGATGCAGGTACTAAAATTCGCTTCATTGCATCAGGTGAGTTCCTGTACTCGCGTGCATATCGTACCCGAAGCGGATAGCGTTCTCTGCCTTCGACGGTCATGCCCAGCATCTGACCACCAATAGCGGTGCTGATAACCTGCTGCACATCCTGAACCGTAAGTCCGTGTCGTCCAATTTCCCTCCGGTCGATATCAATTTCGATATAGGGTTTACCAACCACACGGTCCGCAAAAACCGAAGCGGGTCGAACGCCATCAACTCCGCGAATAACCGGTTCAAGGGAAGTGGCGAATTCATCAATTACATCCAGGTTGGGGCCGCTGATTCTAACGCCCATATTGGCACGCATCCCGGTCTGAAGCATGATTAGTCGTGTTTCAATTGGCTGTAGTTTTGGGGCTGATGTGACACCCGGAATATCGGCTGCGTGAAGAATTTCGGTCCAGATATCATCCTGGCTCTGAATATGATCACGCCACTGTCTGTAATATCGTCCGCCACGGTCCGGAATCAGATCTCCGTTGTTATTACGTACAAATTCTCCGTTTTCAACCTGAAAGCGAACCCGACGGCCCCGATCATCCGATTTGTATTCACTTTTGTACTGAATTACATTTTCAAACATCGAAATGGGTGCGGGATCGAGGGCTGATTCTACCCGCCCTATTTTACCCACTACGGTCTCCACCTCGGGGATGGATGCGATCCTCATATCCATTTCACTCATCATCTGGAGCGACTCTTCCATTCCGGCGTGCGGCATGGTGGTTGGCATTAAAAGGAAAGACCCTTCATCAAGAGTAGGCATAAACTCCTGACCCAAACCGGGGAAACGCTCATTTGCAGCAGACCAAACAGAGGTCTCTTGAATTTCAATACCAACGGCGTTGAACCCATCGGCTACGTATTGAAAGGTGGTGTCGAACCCACGCCAGCTCATTAGTCCGATTATGATTATTAGAACGGGAAGTGAAAGAAACAGGGCTTTATTGCGTAGTGCCCAGTTCATCATTTGCTCGTAAAATTTCATGAAAAGCCAGAAGAGTACGAAGATCAACCCAACCAAAAGCAGGATAAATATCAGACTGAATGAAATTGGGTTTTCGGGGCCGAGCGGGAGCCAGTTTCCTGCCAGCAGCCAGGCTACACCCAACAGAATAATTCCATTATTTACCCAAGGCGACCACGGCTGGTAGTCCTTACGGTAAATCGCTACCATATTATTGATACCGAGTGCAATCAAAATCAAACCGCCCCACCCATAAAGCGTGAAGGCAACAATCACCCCACCGATAATCATCACTCCATTCCAAAAAAGCTTCCAGCGGGTTTTATTGATTTTCTGTGAAAACAACCAGTGAGAAAATGCGGGTATAAGGGTGATAACAATCACGAGAGCCGCAATCAGAATAAATGTTTTGGTCCATGCCAGCGGGCCAAACAGACGTCCTTCCTGAGCCTCAAGCATAAATACGGGTAGAAAACTGACAATGGTGGTCATCAGCGCCGTGATGACGGCCGGACTTACTTCAGCGGTGGCTCTGTAAATAGTTTCGAGGAGATCTTCGTCTGGATTTTTCTCATCCATGTGGCGAAGCATATTTTCGGTGAGAATAATACCCATATCCACTACGGTACCGATCGATATAGCTATCCCCGCGAGGGCAACGACATTGGCGTCAATGCCCACATACTTCATCATGATGAAACTCATCAAAACGGCAAGCGGAAGCAGGGCTGATATGATGAATGAGGTTCGAAGATGCATCACCATAATGATGATTATGATGATGGTAATTAAAATCTGCAGTGAGAGAGCTTCTTCAAGCGTACCGAGAGTTTCATAAATGAGTCCGGTACGATCGTAAAACGGAACAATTTTTATTTGTGATACGGTGCCGTCGGCCAGCACTTTGGACGGTAAGCCTGTTGAGATCAACTCAATCTCTGCTTTTACGTTATTGATGACTTCAAGCGGATTCTCCCCGAAACGGGCAACAATCACCCCGCCAACTGCCTCTGCTCCGGCTTTATCCAAAGCGCCCCGGCGCTGAGCCGGTCCCATGGATACATGAGCCACATCTTTAATTCGGATGGGGGTATTATTAACGCTGGCAACCACGCTCTCCTCAATATCTGAAAGCGATTCGATATACCCGAGTCCGCGCACGATGTATTCTGCGCGGTTCATCTCAATGGTTCGAGCGCCGACATCTAAATTACTTTGGCGAACGGCATCGGCGATTTGGTTGACGTTCACGCCCAATTCGCGCATGGCAACGGGATCGATATCTACCTGATATTCTTTTACAAACCCGC
>PWFZ01000202.1 GCA_003555185.1 Balneolaceae bacterium
CTGTGCCGAATTCCTGAGTATACTCTACAGAACGCTGAATGAGACTCGGATGAGTTGATAGACCCAAATAGTCATTACTGCTAAAATTGATAAATGTGCGTCCCTCACGCACAATCTGAGATGATCGTACTGTTTTTTGAGAAGGTACCAGAGAACGCAGTCGGTTTAAAGACGAACGTTCCTCCAGTTTTAAAGAAAGAGTGTCAAATTCCTCTTTTTTACTCACGCACAAACTCTGTTATCTGTTCCCGATCTGTTTGATTCCAGGTAGAATCTGCCTGAAACGTCCTGCCCATAGATTGAAACTGACGAACAAATCTTCGTTTTGTAACATTGGGAGCAAACTGACCATATTCAATCATAAACAGCCGTTCAGTTTCCGGATCATAGTAGGTGAAGTTAACAAAAGGCCCACCCATAAAGTCATTAGTCATACGCCAGGTGCCCATAGTCTCAAAGCCCTCAAGTCGACCATCAATGTCCATGGTGTTGGTGGTAATATCTCGCCGCGGACTGTATTCTGTAGTCACGTACGATTCGTCACGTTCGCCACGAATATAAATTTCCATCAATGAATCACGGGTAGCATTTATCCAGTCTTGATTCACAAAATCTTTATTTGGCACATCATCCTGCCACCAGGCCCACATCCATCTGTTGTTGTCCGGTAAATATCTTCGAAATACAACAACGTTGGTTGTATCTACTGTTTGAACGTAATCATGCTGAATACGAACGCTCCACCCGTGATTTTCCCAGAGTGAATCAGATAGTGCAACCTGCTCTCCCCTGCGATAGATATCATCCAGACGGCGATCAAATTCCAGCTCTTTAAGATTTCCTACCAAAGACTCCTCTGAATTTCTGATTTTATCAGCTAATGCGTTATCGTCTGTGGAAGTTAAAATAAGTGCCCACTGATCTCTCACCCATTGATCTGTTCGTGGAAATGCAAAACTATCTCCACTTCGAACCCTGTTTTCCACTTCTTCACTCAACAATGCCCTGATGAAGCTTCCTACGTTACTTTCCTCATCAATAGGCGCAGCGAAAATAATATTCTTGAACTCCCGGATTCGGTCCAGTTGTTCATTATTTCTAAAATCTCTGAATGTTAAATTATAAGAGCTTTCCGGTGCTGGAAGTGTGCGCATGGGCTTACCGAATGTCTCCTCTATTGCCATGGCTGTTTCACTGTTCCATTGAGTAGAATCCATCACAACCAAAACTTCATCAACAGAGCCGATAGATTTTGGACGATAGTCGCCATTACAGGCGGATACAATGAATAGAATAATTAGTGCAGTTAATAAATGTACTGTTTTCATAGTCAGATTTTTATGCAGGATTAGTTTGAAATGACACCAAATTTGAGCTCTTTTACAAATGAATAGAGTTTCTGTTTCCATCCCTCTTTAGGGTAATGCTCTTTAATTGTTTCAATAAGTGCACTACCTACGATAAATCCGTCCATTTCTGCTGAAATTCGCTGAGCATCTGTATGATTTTTGATTCCAAAGCCAACTAAACGCGGATTACGGGTCACATTAGTGTTTACTCTGTCTATGAAACGTAGAACTGAGTCAGCTATTTCATCGCCATCTCTTGCACCCGTTACACCGGTTACAGAAACGCAGTATACAAATCCCTCGCTGCGTTCGTCAATCAATTTCATTCTTTTACTCGTGCTATTTGGAGCAACAAGGTATATGAGTGATAAGTGAGATTTTTCTACCGATTCCCGAATCATAGATGATTCCTCTAGGGGCGCATCAGGTATGATTAATCCATCCACACCGGCTTTTTCTGCATCTGCACAAAACTTTTCAACACCATAACGATAAATCGGGTTAATGTAGCCCATTAACACAATTGGAATTTCGGATGATTTACGAATCGCCTTCACCATATCAAAAATCTTTGACATGGTAATGCCATTTGCGATAGCGATGTTGTTTGCGTATTGGATCGTGGGACCATCAGCGAGCGGATCACTGAAGGGCATTCCTAATTCAATGATATCTGCACCGTTCTTCTCCATTCCCAAAACCAACTCTACGGTTGATTCCAGATCAGGATACCCGGATGTAATGAAAAGCGACATAATTTTCTCGTCACTTTTTTTCGCTTCAAATACTCGATTTAATCTGCTTTTTTCTGCAATCATGAAAAATAGTCCGCTATTGTTTTCATATCCTTATCTCCTCTTCCGGAGCAGTTCAAAACTACAATTTCATCCTGTTTTGTCAAAGGCATTAGTGTTTCTAAATATGCCAGTGCATGAGCTGTTTCTATAGCCGGAATTATTCCTTCCAACTCTGAAGTACGCTTTACTGCCGCCATTGCGTCCTTGTCCGTTACTCCATAATAGTTTACCCGCTTTATATCATGCAGATAAGAATGTTCAGGACCAATTCCGGGATAGTCGAGTCCGGCACTGATAGAGTGCGCCAGCTGAATTTGTCCTTCATTGTTGTGCAGCAAATAACTTAGAGAGCCATGTAAAATTCCCGGTGTTCCAATTGTCAGTGTTGCAGCGGTTTGGTCTGTATCTGCCCCCAATCCGGCTGCTTCTACACCAATCATTTTTACGGATTCGTCATCAATAAACGGATAGAAAAATCCTATTGCATTCGACCCACCACCAACGCAGGCAAGAATATAGTCAGGTAATTTCCCTTCTTTAGCCAGAATCTGCACTTTCGTTTCTTTTCCAATTACCTGATGGAAATTACGCGTCATCATTGGATATGGATGAGGGCCCACAACTGAACCGATAATGTAAAACGTATTCTCTACATTGGTTACCCAATCGCGAATGGCTTCGTTTGTTGCGTCCTTCAGGGTTTTTGACCCACTTGAAACCGACCGAACATCAGCGCCCAATAGACGCATGCGTTCTACATTCAATTTCTGACGTTCCATATCTTCCGC
>PWFZ01000297.1 GCA_003555185.1 Balneolaceae bacterium
AGATTTTATAAAAATCTGCATGGCAAATACGTTTCCGGCCATCATGAAGAAAAGCAGGGCAGCGATCAGGGATTTGGTATTCATGGCTCAGATAGGATTAACTTGAAAAGTTAGGTTTGGTGCTAAATTAATCAAAACATAAGAATCCAGGAGCAAAATGCCTTTTTCGTACAGGGTGTTGTTCTCATAGTCCAGCAAAACATCATTCATAACGATATCAAGCGTACCAATTCGTACAAAATCGGTGATCTGCTCCCCCTATCATGGGAAGTTGCAACCAAGGCCCTTGCGACTATATTTTATTAAAGAAAAGCGTATTTTTGAGAAAAGCTTAATGCCTTCGTTATGAAATACTTCGTATCATTCCCAGAATCATCGAACAGTTCCCCGGGGCAAAACAAGTTCGTGAGCTCGGACTTGAAACTCAGCCTGACCGCAAAATCTGGGAATATGCAAGACAAAATGATTATGCAATTGTCACATTTGATGCCGACTTTTTTGATCTTTCCAGTTTACTTGGGCATCCTCCGAAAATCATTTGGTTGTCATTGCCCGTAAGCAGGGGGAAAACCATGACTTTAAGATCAAGGTTCAGGTTTATGCGTTTGACTCCACCACCATTGATCTGTGTTTGTTATCTTTTTCTCTCCCCACAACCTCGCTCCCCGCTAAATTGATCCACCGGATCAATTATTTACGCTCGGCCGTCCCTGTCATGGGAAGCTGCGAAACCTCAATTACGTTTTGTATCACTCAGGTCAGGTTAAAGCTGACAATACTACTACTATATATAACAATTGTGCTTTATTATTCGTATCATTGTAGTCGGATTAACTTTGAATTTTCAATGATGAAAAACAAGTATATATCAACGCAATCCAATGAGATTCTTACCTATTTCAATCTGATGAACAAGGATTGTTTTGATTATTCAGAAGCTGCGCGGGCATTGCCTCATTCAAGCGAAAGTGCTTTAAAAGAACTTTTGAGCGATATGGTAAAAAGAGGGCTTTTGATGCGACTAAAAAAAGGGCTGTACTACATAATACCCTATGAGCAAAATGCCGAAGCTTTCATGCCCAATTGGCATTTAGTAGCAGAGCAGTTGGCAAGGGGAACTGAGCATTACATCGGATATTACTCTGCTTTACAAATCCATGGCCTGATAACCCAACCCTCACTAAAAGAACAAATAGTTGTTGCCAGGCAGATTCGTCCTTCCAGCTTGAATATAAAAAACGTCACATTCCAATTTATATACCACAATGAAAATCATTTTTTTGGTTCTAAGAAAACCTGGATTGACAGCTTTAACAAAGTCTTGTGTTCTGACCTTGAAAAGACATTTATAGACTGCTTGTTCAAACCTGACTATGCTGGTGGCATTACGGAAGTCGCACGTGCAATTTATGCATCAAAAGAAAAAATCATTTACGACAGGCTCTTTGAATACTCACAGCGCTTCAGGTCCCAGGCGGTCATTAAACGGTTGGGATTTCTTCTGGAAACACTTGAAATTAAGACTGGAATAATCCGACAATTACAAAAAATAAAAACAGATTCATACGTATTGCTCGATACGGAGCTTCCAAAATCTGGCAAGATGATTAGACGGTGGGGCATCCAACAAAACCTTGAAACTGAAACCATCAAATCTGCCATTTATACATGATCAAGCCTGGGGAAATACAAAATAAAGCACGCGTGGTTGGTGTGCGAGACACACAAATTGAAAAAGACTATGTCCTTTCCTGGATACTTCAAGGGATTGCAAAGCACAATCGACTTTCAGGAGCAATCGCTTTTAAGGGTGGAACGGTTTTGAAGAAAGTCTATTTCGAAGATTACCGGTTTTCAGAAGACCTGGATTTTACCTTAATCGATATTGATATTTCGAATGAAAAAATCTTCGATTGGTTTGCTGAAGTTTTTGAATATGTTTGGGAAGAGGCCAATATCCCACTTGAAATCACCGACCATAATAAACATGAAGATGGAGGAATAAATTTTTATATCAGCTATATTGGCCCGTTAGGGGGTTTGGGTGTCAACAAAAAAATAAAAGTTGATATTTCCAGAAGTGAACAACTCGTGTTCGACCCCACAGAACGAAGCGTTTTCTTAGGGTATTCCGATCAAGAGGAACATCAACTACTTTGCTACCCTCTTGAAGAAATCCTGGTCGAAAAGCTGCGTGCTGTAATGCAACGCATGCAGGCACGTGATTTCTATGACCTTTGGTATCTGCTGGAAATCCATGGAATGGATGTTAAATTATACCTCAATGGATTCAGGGCGAAATGTGAAAGCAAGGAAATTGATCCGACTGGTTTTCTCAACAAGCTTGAACAGCGAATTCCACAGTACAAGGGGCGTTGGAAAACCTCCATGGCAGGTCAAATTCAGGATTTGCCCGATTTTGACAAAACGGTCAGGGAGATCAGTCGGCAGTTAAAGAAACTAGAGTTGTAAGAATCGCTAGCGTGGGTTACAACCCTCCCCCAAAAAACCCGTTTTTAAAAATACAGGAGTTGCAACCATTTTTCCACAAAAACGGACACTCCAAAACACCAGTATTTACAGGGGATACAGAAAAAGAGAAATAAAAAAAGGGGTCGAAATCGACCCCCTGTCCCGGATGGCTCCCCCTCTTGGACTCGAACCAAGGACCCTCTGATTAACAGTCCGTTTCTAACGCTTTTCAACGCTTTTCACTGTATGGTAAAAAATTACTTAAAAGTACTGATATAAAAGCGAATACAAACATAAGAAATATTTTTGTTTTTCAGTATTTTTCATTTTTCTTATATTTGGTATGCTAAAAAGTATGCTAAAATTAAAAATGACATACCATGAACGTGACTGTCTCGGTGGTGCTGGAAACTCGTACACCAAAGAAAAAAACTCAATCCACTGA
>PWFZ01000210.1 GCA_003555185.1 Balneolaceae bacterium
CCAATGACTCCCTGGCAATCTGCCCAATATTCCTTCTGCCGTAATTACGCATTTCTGTAGCCCTGGCATCTCCTATATGTGTATTATGCGCCCAGACAACACCTTTGGCATTCTCTCCATAATGATCCAGCAGACGTGATGTCGCATCATAGAAATGATCCACCCGATGATTCCACGACTCTGGCCCTTGCTCCAGATTACCACGAATATGGCGTTCTGCGAACACAATCATCCTTGAATTTTGCAAAGCGTTGACGTAACCAATTGAATCAGTGTCCAGATATTTATCCCGGTTTTCATCCAGCAGCTCATGGACCTCTTCAAGATCCTCGCCACAATGATCACCACTTCGTTGCACCGATTGCAGATAGGTACCAAGATCCGGGTGACGGTCAAAACACCCGTATCGGGCACGAACTTGCCGGACATGATCCGGATCATTCTCCTGAAGAAATGAAACAACATCACTTATACCTTGCTCCCAGGCATATATATCCATACCATAAAACCCTGCGCGCTCCTGCTCCGGCCGCTCTTCGTTATAGGAACGCATCCAGCGAATCAACTCCAACACCTCTTCATTTGCCCACATCCACTGAGGCCACCGTGTGAAATGAGACAATACTTCCCTGCTGTCGGATGTCCCATTCAAAAGATGCTTTACGTGTAAATTGACCTTAAAAGCAAGCGGCCAATCACCTTCCACGATCACAAAATCAAAGCCTTCTTCCTCCATCAACCTTTTGGTGATCTCCGCTCTCCAGGTGTAGTACTCGGATGTGCCGTGGGATGCTTCTCCAAGCAAAACAAGCCGATGGCCTCCGGCACGCCTTATTACGGTTTCCAGATCCGATTTCCCGGAAAGCGATATGCCGACCTCGCGGATATGAGAAACCGACAACTCATCATTATTGTCATCTGCTGAATTTCCTGAAAAAGCATCGGCCATATGAACCCCGCCGATACTCATCATTATAACTGCACAAATAACAGCTTTGAAGTGCAGAAAACGAAACATGCGAAAACTATTACATTGAATACAGGCCATATCTTTTTTTTGAACAGGTTTCTATTGGCGCTTATCATGCTTCATGATACAAAATTTCAAGCATTTTTCGCGTTTTTAGATAGATTCCCGATTTCCGGAATAATAAGAAGAATATTTTTTTGGAATGTATTATGAAAGTTGTATCTTTGATGTGCGCTCAAGTAGCGTCTCTCTTGATGAATAGTTTAGGGCGGTACACCTGATACGTGTGTCGCCCTATTTTTTTTATGCCCATCAACAGTAACGGCCTTCCAAAAGAATCCCGCATCTGTGCATGTTGATCAAACATCATCAAAATTGCAGCATCTGCTTATCTTTGATTGAATGCCATTTCGTTTTTTTAAACACCCTTGCATCTTTTTTTCTTACGATTCGTATATAAAAGACCCGGCAATCGAAAGGGCGGATTGATTTGTTATCAAAAATGTGTATGCTTTCCTATTACAACGGTCTCAAATTGTTACAAAATCAAATCCTATGAGCACATTCGAGGTAAAAAAACGATCCCATAATAATGTAGTCATATTGGAAATTTTCGGAGAGTTGGATGCCCATACGGCCCCCAGGCTTGAAGAGGAACTCCAGAAATTAATTCAAGAAGACTCTGTGCAAATCATCATAAACGGATCCGGACTGGAATACATTTCAAGTGCCGGACTCGGTGTTTTTATGGCCTATATTGAGGATATACGCTCCCAGGGTGGCGATATTAAAATCACGCAGTTAAAACCCAAAGTATACAATGTCTTCGACCTGCTCGGATTTCCTACACTCTACGATATTCTTGATACGGAAGACGATGCTTTTCAACGATTTGAAACCCGAACTGAATAAACCCCATTGTCGTGACCACCGTTACGGAACATACTATTCGTACCGTCGCTTCTACAAATGAACTGGGGCGAATACGGGAATTCGTTGCCGGACACGCCCGTAAATTTGGGTTTGATGAGTCGGATATCAACGACATCCGGCTCGCAGTGGACGAGGCCTGTACCAACATTATCAAACATGCCTATAAATGGCGTTCTGATAATGAAATAGCTATTCATATCACGGAAAAAGCAGACGAAATACTTATCTCCATCTTTGACAATGGCCGGCCTTTTGACCCAAAAGCTTACCAATTGCCCTCCACCCAGGATCAGTTGGAACAGAAAAAAAGAAGTGGATATGGTATCCTTTTGATACGTAAATTAATGGATCATGTAGAATACCGGAATCGGAGTTCCTACAACGAAATCCGAATGAGCAAAAAACGCTGATCTGCGCATTGGCCTTTCCCAATCACACATACGACGAGAACCAAAGCCGGTTTGACCTGCAGACTTTGCTCGACACCAGCCGTCTGCTCATTGAGTCGCATGATGTCGATTTTGTGCTGAACAACCTGCTGCTCATATCCATGGGAAAATTGATGGTTCACCGCGCCGGGATCCTTTGGTACTCACCACATGGCAACAGCTACAAACTCCTTAAAAAGAAGGGGAAAATTGACCTTCCCGAGTCGTTTACTTTACCTGGCAAACAATTCCGTGACAGGGACACGACCATATGCGAGGAACATGAATCACTCAAATTTCTTTGTGATTCCGGTATTCACCTGATCATTCCCATAAAAAACAGCAGTCTCCATCTGGGGTTTTTGGCATTGGGAAAAAAAATGGGCACCCTGCCGATCAGCCGCCAAGAAGCCGGAATCCTGGAAAGTTTTGTCTTCATGTCAGGCATCGCCATCTCCAACTCCGAGCTGGTCGCTGAGCTAAAAACCACCAACCGCAAACTTGACTACAAAGTCCAGGAACTGCACACCCTGTTTGACCTGAGCAAAGCCTTTAGCGCCTCATCTGACCGGGA
>PWFZ01000272.1 GCA_003555185.1 Balneolaceae bacterium
CGAGTCCAAATTTTGCGCACACCGTTGCCGTCGCTACTCCATGCTGACCCGCCCCGGTTTCGGCAATAATTCTGTTTTTGCCCATCTTTTTTGCCAATAAAATCTGACCAATGGCATTATTGATTTTATGGGCTCCTGTATGACAAAGATCTTCACGTTTCAGATAAATTTTTGCCTTACCGTAGTGAGCTGTCATTCGATCTGCAAACGTAAGTTTTGTAGGTCGACCAACATACTCCTCCAGCAATTCATGATATTCTTGCTGGAATAACGGATCATCAACGGTCTCTTGGTAAGCCTTTTCAAGCTCTTCTAGTGCCGGAATTAGTATTTCCGGAACAAACTTGCCGCCATATTTTCCAAAATAACCTTCCTTTGTGGGTGCGTTGTATTTCATAACTTATTCTATTCTAATTCTTTAATAATCTAAGAAAAAAGTCTCCCCTAATAAGGGGAGATTTAGAGGGGTGTCTATTGATTATCACTTTCTGATAAACATTTTCCAACCCCTTTGATAAGGGGGGCTTTAAAATTCACCCATCTCCTGGGCATCCCAAACATCGCGCATAGTTTCGAAAAAATGTTCAATCTTTTCGAAATCTTTTAAACCGGGCGATTCCTCCAGGCCACTTGAAAGATCAACGGCATATGGGGAAACAGAGCGGATAGCATCTTTGACATTGTCTATGTGTAAACCTCCTGAAAGGAAGAATGGTTTCATTTCAGATAGTTCCTCAATAATACTCCAATCGAACGTTTGACCTGTACCTCCCCACTGATCTCCCACCTTCGTATCAAACAAAAAGAACTCAGCCACTTCCATATACGGAGTTACGGTTTGATGAAGTTCTTCAGCAGTAGTATCCGCCTTTACGTGGAAAACTTTGATGATTGGCTTTTCAACCAGCTCGCAGTATTCCACAGATTCATTTCCATGAAGCTGAACGTAATCGACACCGGTTTGTTTGGCGATCGAATTCACGTCATCAAGCGGTTGATTGACAAAGACCCCAACTTTACCCGGCCCTTCAAGCCAGTTAATAATGGCTCCGGCTTTGGCAGGCTCCACATAACGCGGACTTTTTGGGTAAAATATAAAACCAATGTAGTCTGCTAGTGCACCTGATATGAATCGGGCATCTTCAAGATTGGTAATTCCACAAATCTTAACATTGGTACGATTTTCTGGTTCTGCGAACATATAGTATTTATTACTGATTATTGACTATTGATTATTAATTGTATTCTGAATAATTCAGTCGAAGGAATTTTCATCAATTTGCAACGCTTTGATGGACATTCCCCCTCAATCTCGCCCCGATAATCGGGACTGGAAAAACACCAGCTAGCGAGTTCAAAAAATGAGCCCTTTGATAAGGGGGACTTTTCTCAGGCTTTTGCCATTTTTTCATGCAAACCATCAAGCAGTTTCGAAACTTCTTCGCCCGGCTCTTTTTCCCGCATAAAATGTTCTCCAATTAACGCTGAGTGGATTCCACTCTTCTGAAGCTCATAGAGATCATTCGCCGAACTGATTCCACTTTCTGAAACCCTGACAATACCTTGAGGTGTTTTTTGGAGCAGCTCAATTCCTCTGTGCAAATCTACAGAAAACGTTGTAAGATCACGATTATTTACTCCCACCACTTCAATTTCATCCCAGTTAAGTGAATCCACCTCTTTTTCGTGATAACACTCAACCAATGCCTGCATCCCGAACTCACTAGTGGCTGCCAGAAGCTCGGAAAGTTGGCTTTCACTGCAGATAGTTGCAATAAGGAGTACTGCATCCGCTCCATAGGCCGCAGCCTCTTTAACCTGGTATGGGTCTATTAAAAAATCTTTTCTCAGGACAGGGACCGGACTCAATGAACTTACATCTGATAAATAAGTGAGTGATCCTTTAAAAAACGGTTCATTAGTCAGTACTGAAATGGCTGAAGCTCCATGTTTGATGTAGCTGTCAGCAATTTTTTTGGGGTCAAAATCATGGCGAATGATTCCTTTTGATGGGGATCCTTTTTTAATTTCAGCAATAATAGATACAGAATCCTCAACCCGGAGGGCTTCAGAAAACGATAATCTTTGCTTTTCGAACCCTTCATGAGAGCTTAAATCTGAAAAAGAGACTTTTCGCTTTTGCTTTGCAACATCGCTTTTAACCTTATCAACAATCTCTTCTAAAATGTTTGCCATCTATTTCGCCAGTTTTTTTGATGTTGTTGCAAATAGTTTCAGTTTCTCAGCAGCAGAACCGGAGTCAATACTTTCAGCAGCCATCTCTTTCGCGTTCTCAATAGAATCGGCAACACCTGTCACATGAATAGCGAAAGCTGCATTTAATTCAACAATATCACGCTGAGCACGGGTTGATTTCCTTTGGAAAATATCTTGAATAATCCCGGCATTTACAGCAGCATCTCCACCCAGAAGCTTACTGCTATCGGCTAATTTATAGCCAAGACTTCTCGGGTCAAACGAAGTAGAATTGCCTGAGATATTCGATTTCAGCTCAAATATTTCAGTATTTGATGTCGTGCTCACTTCATCGAGGCCGTCATGTGCACTTAACGTAAATGCTGTCTCTGTATCTAAATTCGCAAGAATCTGCACTATATTTTTCGCTGCTTTTTTGCTGAAGGCACCCACTACCTGATGACGAACCTGTGCCGGATTAAGAAGTGGTCCCAGCATATTAAAGAAGGTTCTGACTTTCAGAGCCCGGCGTGCCGGCATCACATATTTCATTGCCGGATGGAAATTGGGAGCAAACATGAACGCCATGCCTGTTTCATTGAACAGCTTTTCCACTTCTTTTTTTTGGAGGTTGGGCACCACCCCCAGCGTCTCAAGTACATCGTAACTCCCGCTTTTACTGGATACACTCTTGTTTCCGTGCTTTA
>PWFZ01000354.1 GCA_003555185.1 Balneolaceae bacterium
AATGCCAAAGATATGATTAATGCTATAAATAGAGATTTACAAATGATAATACCCTCCTCTTCATGAAGGAGTGTTTTCTAGATGCTATTGCTGTAGCCCTTTCAGGGCATGGTTTGATTATCAGAAAATGAACTTATTCCGAAAACAACTTGGCCTATAATTCGTGGAGGAGATTTACAGTAGGTAATGGCAGTAGTCAATCTGCTGTACTTTTTCGTGTCAACTAATTCCTTTATATGGAACACATCTGTTAATGCAGATTTCCCAAAAGACACTCACCAAAAAATCAAAGAAAAACTGTCTGACGAGAGCCGGCATGGAAACCGCAACAAAGCCAAGAAGTAAATACCGGAGCGAGGAGTTTTTTTCTTTGCGCCCTTTTTTTTTGATAAATCAATATTCGATAATGTTTCTCATTTAATAGACCTGGTCGTTGTTGTTGCGAAGGCACCTCTGCTATGGATAATGAATTCAAGCCTTGAAGGTATTTCACTAATTAAATGATCTGAGCGTTGGTGTTGCGAAGCAGTGCTTCGCGGGTGAGCAAAAAAGGACAAAGGAAGGGGTATTGATGGGAAATATACAATCATGTGCCTATGAAATATATCCGAGCGTTGTTGTTTCGAAGGTATACTTCGCCCCCTTATTAAGGGAGACTTCCTTTTTTTAAAAGATTAAAAAGATTATTAATCGCTCTGAAGTTTGTAGGTAACAGTTCCCAAATTTTTATAATTTAAACTCTTCTTAATTCACGTTTACACCCAATCATTCAACTTTTTTTGATGCTCAACAAACAGTCCTCTTTTATCATCATCCTATTATTGGGCTTTATCGCATCATCTTGCGGTACCATTCGCTCTACAGAAACCATGAGAACCCTCGATACCGGTATGGCAAGCTGGTACGGACCTGATTTTCACGGAAAATTAACGGCCAATGGAGAAACCTATAACATGAATGACATGACTGCCGCTCATAGAAGTTTGCCGTTCAATACCGTTTTGAAGGTAACCAATCTTGAGAACGGGAAATCTATTGTGGTTCGGATTAACGATCGCGGACCCTACGTTGGAAATCGAATCATAGATCTTTCGCGAGAAGCTGCGCGGAAAATTGATATGGAAAATTCCGGAGTTGCTGAAGTTCGCCTCGAATTGGTTGAGGAGGGAGATCGCCCCGTAACAAGGGCCAGCGCAAGAAGCACCGAGCGATTTACCGTGCAGCTCGCCTCCTACAACTCCCAAAGAGAAGCAAAAGCTGCATCCGATAACATTCGTGGAACCCGGGTAGAAACCGTTAAAATTGGTGACCAAACGGTTTATCGGGTCTATTACGGAACCTATCGATCCGAAAGCGACGCCCGAACTGTTCAACAGCGGCTTTCCCGCAATGGACATGATGGATTTGTAAAACAGATTGAGCTGTAAGTTTTTTCAACGTTAAACCCCATACCGAGTATCGGCATCAAATAGACTTAAATAAAGGGCACATTGATACATGAAGTGCCTTTTGGCACGCACAACATCATAGCCTCCGGTTTCAACCGGAGGAAAATGATAATGCCCCAACCATGGTTTGAGTGCCGGTAGGCACGGTTCAATTCGTTTGTTTGATGTGATTACTTAAATTGCCTTAGTTTCAAATTCATCCTATCACACATTTATCATAAAATCGAACTCAGGTTGTAAGTTTTTTTAAACATACGGATTGATTTCACTGCCGATGTGGTTAAAGAAGCCACCAAAAAAATATTTTATCCTATGAAAAAAAACATCATCGTTATCGGCAGTGGCTTTGGCGGATTGGCCACCGCATCAAGACTACTCTCGCAGGGACACGACGTAACCATATTTGAAAAACGTGATAAACCGGGTGGACGAGCCTACGTTTATGAAATCAACGGGTTCAAATTTGATGGAGGTCCAACGGTCATTACCGCTCCGTTTATGTTTGATGATATTTTTGAGGCCGCCGGTAAAAAGCGCGAAGATTATATAGAGTTTGTGCCCTGCAATCCCTTTTACAGAATTTTTGATGCTGAAGGGAAAAGCTTCGACTATAACAACGATCATGAATTTACCCTCGGCGAGATTGAAAAGAGAAGTCCGGGAGATAAAGACGGTTACGAGAAGTTTTTAGGAACCACCAAAGCCATTTTTGATAAAGGATTTGTGGAACTGGCAGACAAACCTTTTCTCAAATTCACGGACATGCTTAAAGTGGCGCCGGACCTCATCAAACTGCAATCCTATAAGTCTGTTTATAAGTATGTATCGCAGTTTATCAAAGATGATTTTCTGCGAAAATGCTTCTCCTTTCACCCACTGCTGGTAGGCGGGAATCCGTTTGACACCACATCTATATATGCAATGATTCACTACCTCGAACGAGAATGGGGTGTTCATTATGCCATGGGAGGAACCGCAGCTATTGTAGACGGCATGGTTAAGCTTATCGAAGAGCAGGGCGGTACGCTGCACTTAAATGCTGAAGTGGAGGAGATTTTGGTGAATAATGGGAAAGCAACCGGAGTACGCCTGATGAATGGCGATATTCATACTTCTGATATCGTCGTTGCTAATTCCGATGTGGCTTTTACTTACAAAAATTTGATCGCCTCCCGCCACAGGAAAAAATATACCGATCGCAAGATTGAGCGCACCAAATATAGTATGTCTCTCTTTGTGATCTATTTCGGAACCAAAAAAAGATATACGGACACAAATTTAGCCCATCACAATATCATACTCGGAGATCGCTACAAGGATTTACTTACCGATATTTTCCACAAGAAGCATCTCTCTGATGATTTCTCCCTCTATCTGCACATGCCAACCATTACCGATCCAAGTACGGCGCCGGAAGGGTGCGAAGGATTTTATGTCCTCTCCCCTGTCCCCCAT
>PWFZ01000300.1 GCA_003555185.1 Balneolaceae bacterium
CAACGGATGCACATCAGAGAATACTATCCGGATGATAAACCTTACAGAATGTGCTACGTGGAAGATCCATTTGGAGTCGTGTTTGAGGTATATTCTCATAGTTACGAGCTCACCTATTCTTCCGGTGCTTATTCTGATTGATCTAAACAGTTAAATTCGCCTCATTTCTACACTCATTTTGAACTGTTCAACACATGAAAAACCCTTTCCGGAAAGCTTTAGTGACTGTCTCACAAATACGTGAGGCGATGAGGCTTCTCCGCTCGCCCAACTATCGGTTTCTGCGATTTTCACCCCCGGGCCATTTTTATTCACCCATTCCTGATTTTGAAGAGTTGAAAAGCCGGACATCTCACTTCAACAAAAATGTGAAAGAGATCCCCGGAATTGACGTTCGGGAAGTTGAGCAGCTCGCACTTGTTGAAACGTTTTCAAAATATTACAGGGAGCTTCCCTGGCAGAATCATACGGAAGAACAGCCGCTGCGTTATCACTTCGATAATATCTATTTCAGCTATGGTGATGCTGTTGCTCTCTACTCCATGATGCGTCATTTTCAACCAAAAAAGATAATGGAAGTCGGGTCAGGTTACTCTTCTGCAGCGATGATGGATGTGAATCAAATCTTTTTCAACAGTGCGATTGATTTCACCTTGATTGAACCATTCCCAAATCGTTTGAACTCAGTTTTGGGCACGGAGGACCTCAAACAAATAGCCTTGATCGAAAAGCCAGTGCAGCAGGTTGATTCATCAATATTCGAACAACTGGAGGACGGTGATATCCTTTTTATTGACTCCTCACACGTATCCAAAAACGAGAGTGATGTGAACCATCTTATCCATCATATTCTGCCGAAACTATCGCCCGGCGTAATCATCCATTTCCATGATATTCTCTGGCCGTTTGAGTACCCCAAAAAATGGCTCAAGGCAGGCAGGGCGTGGAGTGAAGCCTATCTTTTGCGGGCATTCCTGCAGTACAATCAGTCATTTGAAATCCTCTTTTTCAACTCCTTTCTGGAGCAGCATCATAGGAAACGGCTGCGAGAGAAACTACCGCTGATGCTGCGTCAGCCCCCGGCAAAAATGACCTTCGGCAATTCGAGCCTGTGGCTTAGGAAGAAAAACATTGCGCCACGTAGCTCAGGTCGCTGACCTGAGAAGACATGCCCCGGTTTTGACATCAGAAACCAGAATTGAAGAATACTCAGTTGTAGAAGAGTTTACACCCTTGCAACAGAACTTGTGGCAGAAAATGTTTGGCCAGCGGATCAGCGATACCGCGCTACGTTGACAAGTGCAATACCTTCCCTGTTATCAGACACTTTTTATTGCTAACTGGAATCAATGGAAAAAATAGATTACTATGGGTTAAAATACAGCGTGATAAAGCTTTAATTAAACAGATGTTATGCTGCCAAGAACAAAAATCTGACCAATGAGAAAACTATTACTACTCCTTATAACTGTCGTTTTAATTTCTTGCACTTCAAATTCAGAGAGCGAGTTTAATTACGAAGATTTAACTGAAATCGAGTTGGCAGTGGAGCTTGATTTATCTCAATCAAATGAGATTGATTTTGGTTTTATTCGAAATATATATCTTGATTCATTTGAAAACATCTATGTTGCCGATATCCTAAGGAACAGCATATTGATAATTGACCAAAATGGGGAATTGGTCAGAGAGTTTAATAATCGTGGTCAAGGACCGGGCGAATACCTGACTTTGGCCCAAATATATGTAAAGAATCAATCGCTATATATTGTTGACAGTAACCAGCTTAAAGTTTCTGAATTTCAGATTGAAAATGAGTTTGGGGACTTAACTCATGTAGAGGATTTTATCTATCCTGATCGCGCCTTCAGAAGGGTGGTAAATTTTTGGCCTTGGGACAATGAAAATTATCTCTTTGTCTTTGGAGAAAGCTTTTCACCACACGATCTAATGAATCAAAAATATGAAAGCCTAGAGCTGTTTAATAAGAATACTCAAGAGTACACCGAAGTCTATAAGTTACCCCAAATGGAATATTTTCGTTTTAGTAACAGTGGAGGTTTTGGAATTCGTCCACTACCATTTGGCACCAAACCTGTATTTAATTTTAGTAAAGGAGAAATTTTTTATGGGCACAATAGCGAACTGACTATTAACAGACTCGATTTTCAAACTCCCTCAAATTCCACTCAGGTTTTTGAATTAACTTCTGAACCCATTCCAGTCAGCAATCAGAAAAGGCAATCAGTATTTGAAGATGAGTATTATATAAGCCGTAATGCTATAAATGACATTCGTGAACAACTTCCTGATTTTTGGCCATTATACGAAACATTCATAGTCGATGATGAGACAAATATATGGCTGGCAGTAAATCGAGAAGGATTTAGGGAAGGTGAACTATGGTGGATTTTTAATAGTGACGGAAAAGGATTGTATCAAGTTAAGTTAAATGAACCCATTATTTTTCATACAATCAGAAATGGTAAGGCTTACGGTTTTTCAGAGTCTGAATTTGGTGTTCAATCTTTAGTTAAATTTGCTATAAATATTTAGTTAAACATTAGCATAATCGGCAATTCCTGCTGATCGCATTGATTGCTCGAATTTTGAGTTGATTGTACCACAGCAGAATTGCCAAACAGTTATATATACTCCAAAGTACTACTGAGATCACGAGTCATGAATATATCAGCAATACCCAGAGGCTTAAGGCTTAATATGTCGTTCTGAAGTGATTAAAAATCCCAGGGATTACTGTTAAAGGATAGCTTGAGCTGGCGTTGGTCAAAATGGTGATGCCTATTCCGTCATCAGGCGCAAATGCGATCTCACTGCGGTATCCGTTTACATATCCGCCGTGGTAGACGATCTTTTGCCCATGATTATCGAGCACTCTCC
>PWFZ01000382.1 GCA_003555185.1 Balneolaceae bacterium
AACAATACTTTTGTATTCAAATCAGATACAATATTCATCAATGGAACAATACGTTTATTGAAATGCCTTGTGGATAGCATAACACCCACATTTTTATCAGGCTTCGTAATGAACTCCACGGCCCCCATTTTCAGACCTTTCATTGCTGATGTAGCCCCACTTTCATTTAATGGTGTTAAAAGCACAACTGGAATCATAGGATATTTATCTCTAATGAGACTCAGAATCTTCATCTCATTTGACTCAGGCCTATCCACACCTAAAAAAATCACATCCGGCTGAATCCGACCAATGTCAGATTCAATAAATTTTTCATCAATTGATGAAACCGAGTAAATATTATTCGGCCTAAAATTTTTTCGAAGTAGATTTGATATGATTTGCCGTATTAATACATGCTTGTCAATTATAAGAATGTTAAGGTAAGCAGATTTATTTTCTGTCATGATTTTTGATTTTATATACTACTTCTCTTGCTCACTTAAATTTATTAAAAAATGCCTTTAAATGACATTAATAATGTATACTTATATACAGTGAAATTTGTAATAAAAAGTATAAAGTAAACGTAGTAATTATTACTACAATCAAACTGAAAACCTTGTAATCTGAATCAACTATTTCCTATAAAGTCTTCAACTTTTCAGATTCACTTTGCATAGCAAGTTCAATCCTATGCATTTTTCCATCATACTCTATCTTGATTTTTGATTCTCTACTCTTGAAATGGACCTCTTTTCCATCAAGCGTACCTCGTAACAAACCTGTTTCGGACCGGGCTGGATTTTTTATTGTGATTTGATAAACTGTCCCCTCTTCGTCAGCTTTAAATGTAATACTGTATTTCTGCCAATCTTCAGAAATTGCCGGTTTCAGTATAATATGCCCATGTTCAATCCGAAAGCCCAGAATCGATTCCAGCATAACACGATACATCCATGCGCCGGAACCGGTATACCAGGTCCAGCCTCCCATGCCATTCAGGGGCGGTTCGCCGTACACGTCGGCGGCTACCACATATGGCTCAACTTTGTACTGCATACTTTTCCCTCTGGTATCAGCATGATTAACAGGGTTGACCATATTCATATGACGTGTTGCTTTTTCACCCATTCCCTGTTCGGCCATAGCTTTTATCACCCAAAGCGCACCGTGTGTATATTGCCCCCCATTTTCACGAACTCCGGGAATATAACCCTTGATGTAACCGGGATTTTTTTCTGTTTTGTCGAATGGTGGGTATAGCAGCCGTATAATCTTATCCTGCTCTGAAATAAGATGTTTATCAACCGCATTCAGTGCCTTTATTGCCCGGGTCTCGTTTGCCACACCGGAAATTACTGCCCATGCCTGAGAAATCGCATCAATTTTACATTCGGTATTTTCGGTTGACCCCAGCGGAGTTCCGTCATCATAAAAAGCCCGTAAATACCAATCCCCATCCCATCCTTCTTTATTTAGATTCTTTTTCAGTTCTGTTGCCACTTTCCTGTAGCGATTTGACCGCTCATTATCCCCTTTAATTTCACAGATTTTTTGAAATCTAATCAGAGTGATGTAGATGAAAAACCCAAGCCAAACACTTTCACCTTTCCCCGCCTCACCTACACGGTTCATGCCATCATTCCAGTCTCCGGCCCCAATTATCGGTATGCCGTGAGCACCGAATTTCAATGAAATATCAATCGCTTTACAACAGTGCTCATACAGTGAACCTTTTTCATCCAGAGTTTGTGGTGTCAGGTAAACTTCATGTTCATACTCTTCAAGCGGGCGGGCCGAGATATATGGCAGCATCTCGTTCAGTATGGATTCATCACCCGTTACGCGAATATAGTTTTCTGTCACATATGGCAGCCACAATCGATCGTCGGTAATTTTTGAACGAATTCCACGGCCTGTTGGTGGGTGCCACCAATGCAGCACATCACCTTCTTTAAACTGTTTCGAGGCATGAAGTAAAATCTGTTTTCGCGTCAGGGCAGGGTCAACATAGAGAACAGCCATTGAATCCTGCAGCTGATCCCTGAATCCGAACGCTCCGCCGGCCTGGTAAAATGCCGTTCGCCCCCACATTCTGCTGGATAGATTTTGATACATCAGCCAGCCGTTCACCATTACATCCATAGACTTGTCAGGTGTTGAAACCTGTATGCGGGAGAGTTTTTCTTTCCAAAATGATTTAACCTCCCCGAGGGCATTTTCAACCGAATTTAACTCTGAATAAGCGGCAATAATTCGGTCACATTCATCTATTGTATTAGCCTCACCCTCTAAGAACCAAAGTGTTTTACTTTCATTTGCCGGTAATTTCATATTGACCTGAAAAGCTGCGCAAGGATCTGATCCGGTCGCAACTTCATTATCTAACCATTGGTCAGTACTTAGAATAATGGGTCTGTTAAGCGATCTGTTTCTGCCAATAAATTCCTGTCTGCTTGTAGTAAACCGAACTTCTGCTTTTGGTCCGGTATTAACTACACTGGAGAATACGGGCCGACCGGAAAATTCATTGTTATAAAAATTTTTCGCATATAATGTTTTACCATCTAAAGAAGATTGCGAAATAATGTGTCTCGAAGCTGAATTTCTGTCTACACCAAGTACTCTATCGGAATATTTGAAAATGGAAAGTTTTCGATCACGATCACTATTGTTAGTGATCGTCATTTTCGAAATTTTTACTGAACCTTTAAGCGGTACAAACTGGGTTACCTCCTGCTCAAGATTCTCACTTGTATGACGATAGGTGCTATATCCGAAACCGTGTGTTGTTATATAATCACCATTGCCGGGTACAGGGCCGGGAGCCGGAGACCAATATATTTTTTTATCATTATCACGAATATAAAAAGCTTCTGAGTGGGGATCTTGCACCG
>PWFZ01000240.1 GCA_003555185.1 Balneolaceae bacterium
CTGTTCTTCTCATATATCTCAGCGCTTCGCTGTCAATTGGGAAGAAGCCCATGGTTGCTCCGTATTCAGGAGCCATGTTTGCAATGGTTGCGCGATCAGGCAGACTCATATTGCTGAGGCCCGGCCCGTAAAATTCTACAAATTTGCTAACTACTCCATGACGGCGAAGCATCTCGGTAACGGTCAGCGTTAAATCTGTTGCTGTAATTCCTTCTCTGAGTTTTCCGGTCAGTTTTACGCCTACAACTTCAGGAACGAGCATATAAATAGGTTGCCCCAGCATTGCGGCTTCCGCTTCAATACCGCCAACTCCCCAGCCTAAAATACCAAGGCCGTTAATCATTGTGGTGTGCGAATCTGTTCCCACTAATGTATCTGGATATGCTACAGTTGATCCATCTTTCTCTTTACGGGTAAATACTCCTTTTGCCAGGTACTCAAGATTTACCTGGTGAACAATTCCGCGGCCCGGAGGTACTACACGGAAATTATCAAATGCTTTTTGTCCCCACTTCAAAAACTCGTAACGCTCATTGTTACGCTCCATTTCCCGCTCAACATTAAACATAAATGCGGCTTCCTGTCCAAACATATCAACCTGAACGGAGTGATCAATCACCAAATCAACCGGGACCTGCGGGTTGATGGATTGTGGATTTCCGCCCATTCGCTTCATTGCTGATCTAAGTGCTGCCAAATCAACAACAGCGGGTACTCCGGTAAAATCCTGAAGAACAACTCTCGATGGTTTAAATGGAATTTCTCCGGTTGGATTCTTGGCATCATAATCAGCCAAAATCTTCACATCATCCTCGGTAACTGTATAGCCGTCATATTCACGTAATACAGCTTCGAGTAGAATTTTAATTGTGAATGGTAATTTACTAACGGATCCGTAGCCCAGCTCTTCTAATTTCTTTAAACTGTATACGTGTATATCATCACCCTCTGTATCGAGTAATGTTTTAGTATTTAGAAGTGGATTGCTTTTCGCCATAAATGGACCTCTGTTTTCGATTTCTAATAAATTTTTTCTTTCTATCATCCAAAAATAAGCATTTTCTTAGATAATATCTTTGGGAATTCAGTTGGCGATTCAACACCGCGAATCGCCCCCCCATTACTAAAGTTCTGTATTAAACAGAAAAAGGAATATCTTTATGATGATTACATAAAAAGTATATAACCTTGCTATAGAGTCTCAGTCTTTAGCCTTATTGCATCTACAGATTAGATATTAGTTCAGATATGCAAAAAATATCCGTACTTTTTTTACTCCTATTCACCTTTTTCAGCTCAGCTTATGGGCAGACCTCTGCAGACTCACTCTGGTCTTTTCAGACTATTCGTGCAGATCTTAATGGAGACGGAACACCCGATTTTCTAGGTGAAATGGCAACTGTTACCGGCATTGCAAATATCGAAAGTGGCCTTCTGCATGAAACCTACTTTCAAATATATATACAGAATGACTCCACCGGAATTTCTCTCTTCTCTTATGAAATTGAGTCCCCTGTAGCGGTGGGTGACAGTATCATTGTCTGGGGTGAAATCAGTACATACAACGGATTGACTGAAGTTTCAGCTAACTCTTATCGGGTCATTCAAAATGTAGAACTGCCGGCCGCAAAAAAGTTAAATGACGCCATCCTAAACCCGGCTGAATTTCTTGGTCTGTTTGTAGAAGGTGAAGGAGTGGTTACAGAAAAAGGAACCACCTTTAATGGAAAGTATATTGTGATTTCACCAAACGATACCCAGGGAGAAATGATGGTTTATGTTTCAAATTTTCACGTTCTATTCTCTGATTTTAATTTCGATGTTCTAAGTAAAGGAGATAAAATTGCCGTTCAGGGTGTTATTACCGAATACAATCCGGAGCATCCGGGTGAAAATAATTATAAGCTCTTTTTAAGAACACCGGCTGATCTCAGTAACATTGGCCTCCCCTCTTATTATTTACGCCTGATCATCTGGATTACTACAGGACTTGCAGCTATCCTGTTAGGCATATACTTCTTTATGCGATATCGTGTGGAATCTGAAACAAAAGATATTAAACTCTCCTTAAAGCAAAAAGAGGTTCTTCTAAAGGAGATTCATCATAGAGTCAAAAATTCTCTTTCAATTGTTTCAGGCCTACTCCAGGTGCAGTCTATGAGTACTGAAAATGAGGAAGCCATTAAAGTTTTGCAGGACAGCCAGTCCCGGATTCAATCCATCGCCTTGATTCATGATAAACTTTACAAAACCGATTCGTTGTCTGACATCAAACTAGACGTTTACCTCAAAGATCTTGTTGAGTCGATACATAACACCTTTACAGAAATTAATAATAGCGTTTCGCTCAACTTTGATATGGATTCCGTCGAGATTGACTCAAAAAGTATCATATACTGCGGACTGCTGGTGAATGAATTGGTTGTGAATTCTTACAAACATGCATTTAAAAGCAAAGATAACGGAGAACTCACAATCAAATTAAAAGAAGATGGAGATTACCTGTTGCTAACCGTTTCAGACAACGGGCCGGGGCTCCCGAACGAGTCTATACCTGATACCGAAAAAGGGCTGGGCTCCATGTTGATTACTACATTTGCAGAACACCTTGAAGCTGAGATAAGTATCTCTTCACCTGAAGACGGAGGAGCATCTTTTTCCTTCGCCATTCCGCGCAGGTAACAACCGGGGTTCATATATTTTGTTTCTCAATATCTTATAAGGATTTTACAACTCACCAATATATATTTGAGTGAACATTTTGAACTAAACTTTTTCTATGATTCGATCTACACGACTACTTCCACTTATTGCCCTCCTGTTTCTAAGCCAATCTGTAACCGCCCATGCTTCCGACCCATACACCCAAGCCTACC
>PWFZ01000156.1 GCA_003555185.1 Balneolaceae bacterium
CAGGGCAGCAGCTGAATTACTCAATATATCTTGCAGATAACGGCTCAGAATTTGAGGCTGACGGTCAATTTAGCCTGATCGACGATTACTATAAGGTAACCACTGAAGGTTTGGTGCATAGAATGAATCTGGGGAAGTTCATGAAAGATTCGCCTTACGAATCATCAGAATTTACCGGAGGATTTTCGGGTAATGTACAGGGGGAAACACTGGATGATTTGTACGGAAGAATAAGTCTTGAAATTTCTGAATCCTATATTAATGGAGATACATTGCGTCCGCATCAACTTTATGCTGATATTAATTCTCCGGATCAGGAACACAGACAATTTCGATTTACAAGTTCATTTTTTGATGGTGAGGTTAATGGTACCATCACCCCTGCTGAAATTGAAAAAATGGCTATGCACTGGGGCGATTACTTAAAACAGCGGTTCTCTGACGAAATTCTCTTCGCAAATGATATTGTACTCTCGCCTCTTGAATCTGAACATGATCTTGAAATAGATCTGTATGCACAGGTCACTATTAAAGATTTGGAATTACTGCGAAAGTACTACCCACAATTTCCTGATTTAAAAAGTAACGCGACCCTGGAATTTTCTGCAAATGCAACCCGGGATCAGCTAACGTTTGACTCATCATACAGTGACAGTGAGTTGTTATATGATAATAATGTACTGCAAAATGGCAGGGCTTCGCTCAAAGCAGTTTTCAGTTACAAAGATGAGTTAAAATCGAACAGTACTCTTAATGCTACATTCAACGCTGATGACATCTCTCTCTTTAATGGATACGATTTTAGAGGTATTTCCACGTCCATAAATATGCGGAATGATACTATTTCTGTCTCGCAAAACATTGATCAGATTGGAGATGAACTAGCCTACAACAGCACATCAGTTATTACGCTTTTTGATGATCGATTTGAATTAGAAATTGGCAATCTCTACCTGGGTAACCCTTCATATGAATGGGTGACACAGACTGATTCAAAAATCACGTATTCAGAGGATGAAAGACTCACATTCGAAAATTTTGCTATAACCAGCGATACAGATCTTTTTGAAATTAACGGGACATTCAGCAACGATCCGGATGATTCTGTAGAGTTTGTGATTCAGAATTTTGAACTAAGTAGAATTTCAGATTTAATTGCCGGACGTATACAGTTTTCCGGGACTATAGACGGCTCGTTTGAAACCCGTACGCTAACAGACATCCCAACCATTCAGGGAGATTTAAATGTTAAGGACGGACGAATTAACAATCGCGTAATTGGTGACGTGTCCCTGAACAGCACCTACAACAGTTCACATGATCGTTTTGATACTGATATTCACGTTTATACAAACCCTAAACGCTACTCCTCTTATTTAGAAGATAATGACAATATTGGCAACGATATCTTTTTCAGTGGGTTTATAAAAGCTCCTAATACAGCTGATGAGGAGGAGGATTTATTCCACTTCGATGCAGACCTGAATCAGGTTGATATGTGGATAGTTACTTTTATAGTTCCAAATATAATTACTGAAATGGAGGGCTCCTCCTCCGGAACCGGCTTTATTCGTGGCAAAAATTTTGATGACTACGATTACAGTGCTACTTTTGATGTAAATGATGTGTACGGCAAACCCTTGTTTACAAACGTCGATTACACACTTGGCGGAGAATTAATTTTCAACCGGGAGGATGGCCTGCTTTTTAATGATATCATTTTAACCGACAGCCGGGGCGGTACAGGTACATTATTTGGTCAAATTGAACTGAATGATTTCAATCCCCCTACACGGTTAAATTTGACTCTCGACCTCAACAATCTGCATTTCATGAATAACCTGCCGGACCCCAATGTGCCGTTCTATTCAAGTTTGTATGGTACGGGCCAGGCACAGATTACCGGGACAAGTGAAGACCCATTTTTACGTACATCACAAACCGTTGAACTTTCTACCCGATCAAGAATTTCTATTCCGTTGAGGGTTGAAACAGAGTTTGAGCAAGACCGAAGGTTTATTCAATTTGTTGATTCTTTTGATATACTGGATCCATCAGCACTTTTAGGAAACGGAGAGGAAAGAAATGCGAATGGAGAATCCCCCATCGATCTCACTTTCATTGAACTATTTACTATGGATGTGCAATTTACTGCTCCCGAAGATGTAAATGTTCAGTTAATTTTCGATCCTGTTACGAACGAAGTGCTTAATGCTTCCGGAACAGGTCAAGTGCGGATCCTACTGGAGGATCAGGATGTGAGCATGTTTGGACGATTCAATATTCAGAGTGGTGATTATCAATTTGTGGGTGGTGATATTTTCACCCGGCGATTTACACTGGAAGAAGGCGGAAGTATCAGCTGGCAGGGCGATCTGGCAGACGCTGACTTGAATATAAACGCATCATACAGGGCCCGCCCTAATGCCTCTAGTTTAATAGGATCGCAAGCAACTGAACAATCTTTTCAAAGAATTCCCATAGACCTTATACTAGAGATTGGCGGTACAATTACCTCTGTGGAGAATGATTTCTATTTCAGGATACCATCAGGCATTGATGGAACACTTGATCCTTTGGTTTCGGCACAGATAAATCGAATTAACCAAAGTGATGATGAAAAGTTATATCAATCTTTCGCACTGCTTTTAACAGGAAATTTCATCCCCTTCCAGGATGCTTCTGCTGCTGGGCTTGGAGAAGGAATTACTGGGACAAGTGCTATTGTAAACCCTCTTATATCAAGCCAGATTATTAGTCCCCTCCTGTCAGATCAGATAAACTCGCTTTTAAGTGATGATGTTGTATTTGATGTGGATGTAAATATCACACAAAACAGGCTTTCCGGACCCGATGAATTTGAGTTCGGTGTAG
>PWFZ01000173.1 GCA_003555185.1 Balneolaceae bacterium
CAACGGAAAAGACAAGTTCTTTATCGTCTGTTGTTCTATAAAACTCTAATTTACTAAAAGAGTCAGTAGGCTTTGGATTTTGACCAAACATGCCATCACCGAGAACCTTTTCAGGCTCACTGTTAGCCTCAATCCTTAGACTATCAACCCTCGAATTAAGCGATTCAGAAAGAGTGTAAACTATCTGCAAATCAATATTGCTTTCATTAACAATATAATAATGAGCTGACCCTGCATGTTCTATAATAATTGGAGCTGTATTGCTTTCTTTACAGGAAATAAAGGCGAAGGAAAGTGCGAGAAGATAGAGGGTAGACTTTTTCATAATCGTGAAATTATTTTCTGATGAATATATCTGATGAATGTATATATATATAATTTTAACATATATATAATGATTCAATAAACTCACAACAACTGTCTAAATGTATAAGAGTTGACAGCCCTCCCCGATAGGTTTGGATGCAAGAGCGATGGGAGATATACAGGATTCCGTTTATTGAGTTTGTTATTAAATCAACATAAAGGTACTTTTAATCGCAACATTGCGATAAATTACTTTATTATGACGAAGACTAAATCTATTGAACTAAACGATCCGACCATTATACGTTCAGCTGCTATTGCAAAAGCGTTGGGTCATCCTGCGAGAATTGCAATCCTGAAGCTGCTTGCTCAGCGGAAGACTTGTTTTTGCGGAGATATTACCGAGGTCCTTCCACTCGCGCAGTCTACCGTTTCCCAACACCTTAAAGCATTGAAGTCGGCCGGACTCATTACGGGGGAGGTGGAAGGAGTGAGAACCTGCTATTGCCTGAATCCTGATGGCATTAAAGATTTGAAATCATTACTGTCAGAACTCTCTAGCGAATTGATTAAAACCTGCTGCTAAGGGGGGACCGGTTATTTGTTATCGGTTATTTTTTTATTCAGAAAAAATTTCAGGTGGCTGGCGGTTAGGTTTCCTAGTGGTAGTGCCACAGATAAAGGGGCGTAAATGACCCTCAAGCACTTTCAATAAGGAGAGCTTTTTCGATCATGACTCAACAATAAATTTCAGGTTTATATATTTAAAAGACCTCTACAAATGCCTATTAACGGATAACCAATTAACCAAATATGTATAAAAATTTGGAAACTACGATCGAAGAACTTCAACGTGGATTTAATGAAATCCCGTCAGATCGAAAGAAAAAACTGTCGGAAATTGCCCGTTTTATCCGAGAAGAGCTGAAGGAATTCGGTACGGTAAAACTGAATTTCATCTGCACACACAACAGTCGCCGTAGTCATCTTGCACAGATTTGGGCTCAGACTGCTGCCGAGATTTATGGCATCAAAAATGTGCATATCTATTCGGGCGGAACTGAAGCCACCGCGTTTAACCCACAGGCAGTAGATGCTATTGAACGTGCTGGATTTAAGGTAGAGAATCCCGGCGGTAAAAATCCAAAGTACCAAATCCGTTATTCTGATGAAGCTGAACCCATGATCTGTGTCTCCAAAACGTATGATGCTGCTGAGAATCCATCGAAAGATTTCGCGGCGATCATGACCTGCTCCGATGCGGATGAAAATTGTCCGTTTGTACCGGGCACCAAATACCGATCGTCTGTTACTTATCGCGATCCCAAAGAATCAGACGGTACGGATAAAGAGAAAGAGACGTATGATAAGCGCTGCCGGCAGATCGGGACTGAGATGTTTTATATGATGAATCTTGTTTAAGAATACTGCTATTATTTTCTTTTCCGAAATTATTAGATCGTATCAATAGGCTCGATGTCTGCGACATCAAAATTTAATGGGCTCTTTTTTTGTAGAATGATCTGGATCTTCCAAAATCATGCAAGTACATTCTCCTTCCCTGAATCGGCAACAAATACACAAGCAGATCTTGTCAGTTCCACATAGGACCGAAGCTCATCGAGATCGGGTTCTTTTGGTAGACCAAAGAAATCGACATCGGCCTGAGGGGCAGTCTGAAGGGCTTCTTTGAAAGAACCGATCTCCACGTGGGCAGATGCCCCCTTCAGGCGGGAAACATCCAATAGGTTTTCAAGATATTCATAAGCTTTCTCCACCTGCGACTCCTCTACAACGGTAATGACCCGCATCTCGGCATTCCAGTTCTTTTTTAGTTTATATGCGGATAGAAGTGCCAGATCGATATTTCCGAGATCCATAGCCAGGCTCCATTGCGGACTCTGTTCCCTGATCCAAACATTTATTGAGGCTTGACGACCTAGTTGAGCCACGGGATCTTCTATATAAAGTTGAATACCCATATTGTAATACCGGGCCTCATTAATGATAGTGTGTAATTCTTTATCTTTTTTCCTCTCGTTGGAAACCCTTAAAAAAAGAATGTTTGGTTTGAAAAAAGTACCCTGCAGTGTCTGCAGTGAATTAAGAACGGCATCCTTGTACTTATTAGAGTCGATAACTGACCAACGGGTGTAGACGTTATCACGGCTGAATGAGCTGGCCAGGGTAAAGAGAGAGTCTCGCAATTTATCAGTGTTCATCTTATCTGCAATGCCGATCAACTTGATGGAACCCTTAGGGTAGACCAGGTTCCGGATAAGGCTGAAGCTTCCCCGAAGTTCACGAGAGCTCCGAACCGGCACAAGCAGGTTGGCTTTCCAGGCGCGTTCATTATCTTCGGGGAGCAATGAGACCCGCTTAGCAGCCCATTCAGCCAGTGACACGAACAACCCGCTCCGCATGTCACCATAGGGAATCACAAGTGTTCGGTTGGTTAGGTATAAATAGGCAGCGATTACTAAGGCTATGGAAATCAACCCAAATGTGGCGTTGATGATGAACATAGTGAACAGACAGCCAAGCGTACCGATCAGCGGAAC
>PWFZ01000281.1 GCA_003555185.1 Balneolaceae bacterium
ATGTTGCGAAGGCATGCTTCGCCCTCCACACAGTAATTAGCCCCGCAAGGATATATTTCTTCGGGTTTTTTTATGCCTTTGTGTTTTGATCATCATGGAATAAATCTGAACGTTGATATTGCGAAGTATACTTCGCCCAGGATATTCCTGCTGCACAAATTCATGAATTGCCTTACAGTCTGTCTCCCCATTTATTTGTAGATATTGCCAACCACGAAGATTATAAAAGTCGGTTTTGTATCTATGACAAACCAAAGCATTCGTTCTTACGTAATCATGTATATAAACACAAGTGCCAAAAAATAACTAGATTAAGATAATACGAGCCTTAATTTTGAGAGTATGTATTATGCCTATAGATGTTGTAACTAAACATAATATTAACCGATTTGGTGAGGGAACTCAGCCGCTAATTTTTGCACATGGCTACGGTTGTGATCAGATGATGTGGCGGTTTACGGCACCGGCGTTCGAGAAAGATTATGAGGTTATTCTTTTCGATCACATTGGATCCGGTAAATCCGACCTGAGTTACTATGATTTTGATAAGTATGACTCTTTGCAGGGATATGCCGATGATATTATTGAAATATGTGAGAAACTTGAACTGAAAGATGTGATTTTTGTAGGTCATTCAGTGAGTGGCATTATCGGAATGCTTGCAGCGAAAGACCGTCCGGATATTTTTAAAAATTTAATACTGTTATGCCCCTCTCCACGATATACACAAAATGAAGACTATGACGGATTTTCTCAGCAGGATTTAGAGGGAATGATTGAATTATTGGAAAGTAACTACCTTGGGTGGTCGAGTAGTTTTGCACCTGTATTTTCAGGAAATGATTCCAAAACAACGAAAGAACTTTTAAATAGTTTTTGCAGAATGAAACCGGAAATTGCAAAACATTTTGCCAAAGTTACGTTCAATAGCGATAATAGAGAAGATATGTCTAAGGTTACCACTCCAAGCCTTATCGTTCAGTGTAACCCTGATGTAATCGCACCTAAAGAGGTTGGTGAGTACGTACACGAAGAAATGCAAAATAGTTGTATTACAGTTTTTGATGAACCGGGGCATTGCCCTCACCTTACAGCCCCTAAACGAACAATCGAAGCTATTAAATCATATTTAAGCACAAAAAATAAGTGAACAACCGTGAACATTTAGAAAGCGCACAGGAACTGTATCAAAATGCACCCTGCGGATTTTTAATTATGCGATTGGATGGATGCATTTTAGATGTGAATAAAACTCTGCTCACCTGGCTTGGTTTTAAACGGAATGATGTGGTAGGGGAGAAAACATTTCAGGATTTGCTGGTGAAAGGAGGGGAGATATACTTTGAAACTTATTTCATCCCACTTTTGCAATTACAGGGCGAAGTGACTGAAATAAATATGGAGTTAAAGGGAAAGGGAGATATTCAGATGCCCGTATTGATTAATGCAAATAAAGCAGATAAAAAATCGGGTAATCGTTCTGTTTTTAGAATGTCGTTATTGGATATTTCGCATCGTAAACTTTACGAAAAAGAGATTATAAAAGAGCGTAAAAAAGCTGAAGATGCTATGGTCAGGCTTTCTGAAATAAACGTAGAACTTGAACGATTTGTACACAGGGCTTCTCATGATTTACAAGCTCCATTAAAAACAATTTCAACCATTATATCTCTTATTAAAGCTAAAAATCTTATAGAGCCGGACTCAAAAGTGGACGAGTTATTTTCTGTCATCAAAAGAAATACAAAGCAAATGATGTTGATGGTAGAGGATCTATTTGAATATTCTAAAATTGATGTGGGAAGTGTTGAATTAGAACCCATTTCATTGGAAGAAGTTTGCAGAGAATCCATCAATATTATAATTAACAGGTTTGAAAATGATCACATTACTTTTAATATATCAGACTTACCCATAGTGATGGGAGTGAGAATTCAGCTTCTGAATTTATTTCTGAACCTATTTTCAAATGCGATCAAATATCGCTCGGATGCCGATCCGGTTATAACAATTACATCAAAAAAAGAGAATGGATCCCACAAAATTTTTATTAAGGATAATGGAATAGGATTTGAGGAAAAATACAAGGACAAAGTATTTGAATTTATGGAACGGTTACATGGTAAAGACACTATTGAGGGGACAGGGATTGGTCTTTCAACATGTAAACGAATTGTAGAAAATCATGGTGGACAAATTGGTGTCGAGTCAAACCCGGGGAGAGGCAGTACGTTTTATTTTAGCCTAACTGGAGTGTGATATCTTATGCACAGTGTTTTGCCAGCAACTCGGTTAACATTTGTTTCGTAACCGGCTTTATCAAATATTCCTGAAAGTTAGTCTCCTTGGCTTTTTTTCTATAAAAATCATTCGAGTTACCTGTGACATATATTATGGGAATATCAGATGTCTCCTGAATAATTTTTGCGGCTTCAACTCCGTCCATTTCGCCTTTAAGCGTTATATCCATTATTATCAGATCCGGTTTAGTTTCTGCAGCCACTTCAATAGCCTTTTCTCCGGATATAGCAATCCCTAATACATTGTAATTCAGACTCTCTAATAAAATTTTTAAAGTATAGGATTGTAAGTAGTCATCTTCGACAACCAAAATTTTGTATTTTTGATCCATTACATTTTTGCCAAATTTAATAAATAGAAAAAAACCTTTCTCTTTTAAAATATTGCTGATTCTGCCATACAGCTTAACCGTACTGTTAAATGTGATCAATAATCAGAAATTGATCTTATCTGACCATTACAGAAATCAATATAAATGTTACATAAATCACACTTTTTGACGTGTACTCGAATCTATTTTTAATGTTTCCGTAAAAGTTTTAGTGAGGACACTCGTTGCCAAGAGGTAATCATAACAAAAAACTCAATTGAATTATGGCTGAACAAAAGGAGAAATTCAGAACGCATTTGTCGGAGGATGAGCTGGAGCATTTTAAACAAAAACTGGAAGAGGAGAGAAGTAAGGTGCAAAGTGAAATTGAAAACCTGAAATCTTCAGCTGATTCAATTGATGAGGATGCTGATGATCGGCAGTCGGGGGCACACCATCATTTTGCGGATGTCTCTTCTGAAAACCAGATGAAGAAAACGACTTATACATTACTCGAGAAACAGCGTGAAAAGCAGAAGTTGATCGATGCTGCACTTGAGCGGATCGAAGTGGGAACGTATGGCATATGTGCGGTAACGGGAAAGCCAATCCAAAAAGAACGACTTGAAATGATGCCTTATGCTATGAATTCAGTAGAGGCTATGGAGGGAGAATAGAATTAATTAAGGGCCATTTTAGAATGGCCCTTATGTTTATAAAGTAATAATGATATTGCACTATTTTTCGATATTAATATCGTGCAGGTACTCCATCTTCAGGAAGCGAATCAAGAATAAATTCCCGTATATGTTCATTCGAGGTTTCCAGATCTTCCTGACGCAGATACATCATGTGCCCTGAGCGGTAACCTTCAAATCGAAGGCGGTCTTTCAGCTTGCCGCTTCGGTCCATATTCCACATCAGGTATTTGGCAGAGAAGTAATCGGTGGCACCATCATAATAACCGGACTGAATTAATGTATGGAGGTAGGGGTTTTGTGCCATTGCCCCACGCAGATCATCTGCCGTTGTATCCCCGCTGTTATCCCACGGACGTACAGGGCCAAATATGTTGTATTTAAGATCTGTTTTATAGTCCAGGTGCTCTCTTAAATAATGGTTGATAGCCGGTGTAAAGGAGTGGTTCCATGATGTAAGAGCGGGGTCATGATCATATCTATCCCCGGCATTGGAACGGTCTATTCCCTGATATCGGGAGTCGAGACGGCCCACTGTTTTCCCTTCATCGCGGAGTAATTCTTTCCAGAAAAAAGAGCTGGGTAAAGTCATATTGTGATTTAGTATATGTTGCTTATCAATACCCGAAAAGTAGGCTACTTTTTCCGCTATTTCGATTTTGGTTTCATCATCAAGAAAACCGCCTTTTGCTACCGCCGGCAGATATTCGTTAATGGTAAACTCTTCGACAACCGGAAGGATATCATATAAGTCCTGAGACTGAAGGTCGTCACTCAAGGCTTCGTGGTACCAGGCCGTTGCTGCATAATAGGGGAGTTTCAGGATTTCCGAACGTGGATTCATTGCCGGGGGTTCAAGACCCATTCCGGTAGGAGAGACAAGAATTACTCCATTAAAATACATCCAGTGTGCGTTTTGTAGCTGACGAGCCAATCCGCCTACACGGGTAGTGCCGTAGCTCTCTCCTTTCAAATACTTTGGAGATGTCCAGCGATCATTTCTTGATACAAAATTGTCGATCCATTCTGCCAGATAACGAATATCAGCATTCACACCGAAAAATGTATCCCGGTCTGCATCTTCATCCAATATGCGGGAAAATCCTGTGTTCACCGGATCTATGTACACAATATCGGCGACATCAAGTATAGAGTGGTTATTTTCGATGACTCCGTAAGGCTGAACGGGATATCCCTCATCATCAATGGCTAAAAATCGCGGGCCGGTATACCCAATGTGCATCCATACGGAAGCAGAACCAGGGCCGCCATTAAACGAAAAGACAAGTGGTCGCCTTGCAGTATCATCTACATCTGTGCGCTCATAGTACACGTAAAAGAGGGATGCTATTGCTTCACCGTCATCATCCCAAACCGGTTGTGTACCGGCTGTAGCAGAATACGATATCCGTTCCCCTTTAATGGTTACCTGATCCTGAGTTGTTACAGAGCTGTCCGGGTCAATTTTTCGTTCTTGAGCCGAAGCCTCTGCAGGAATTAGAGACAGAGCTAAAAACGATAATGAAATTATAGAAAGTATATAATTGAAAAATGGTTTCGTTAGAGTCATGTAAAGATGTGTGTGAGTAAAATTTATAGAGCTTGGTTAATAGAATATAGTCCGACAAAAAAGAATGGACAAGTTGAAAGCTGTAAAAGTCTGTTTACGTTCTATAGCAATAATCTGAACAATTGGTATTTAACCACTAAGGTTTACTACAGCTATACATTTCGTACTCCAATAGTCTGCACTTGAGTGTGGCGTTTTAATATAAATTACAATGATGCCAACCTGGTTTTGGCCTGACGGGTATGCTCGTGATTCTTCCCGAGAATACTGACCAAAATTTCAGTACTTAAACGGATATATTTTTCTGCATCGGGATTTTCATTTTTACGAAGAGCTTCTCCGTAATGCCCCATTGCAATAGCCGTACGCACGTTATAGGTAGTGTATCCTTTTTCTCGAATTTCCAGGGCTTCCGCAAGATATGGTTTAGCTTTACCTGGCTTGTTTACTTCAAGTAAATATTTACCAAATTCCATGAGTGGGTCTGACTGTCCCGGGTGAGTTTCCGGAAATGATTGTTGGTATATATCTATCGCTGATTTAAATATTGCTTCCGCTTTGTCTTGTTTCCCCCTGGCTGCGAGAATCTTTGCTAAAGTAATTTCTGTTCGTGCTACATAGGGATGATTGTCTCCGTAAATCTCCAAAAGTATATCCATAGATTTACGGGCATAATCTTCAGCCTTTTCAATATTTCCCTTCAGGTAATTAATTTCTCCCAGATTACCCTTTGCAAGTCCTACATCAATATTTTTTTCACCCTGTTTATCCAGATGAATATTCATTGCTTTCAGTTGATTTTTCTCAGCCTCATCAAGCTGAAGATTTTCTCTTAGTAAAATCGAGTAGTTACTTAATGCAACACCGGCAGCAGGGTGGTGGCCCAGTTCTGCGAGATATAAATCAACTGCTTTCTGATAGTTTGTTAACGCTTCTTCAAAATACCCTCTACGGTGATTCATTGCAGCAAGATCATTATGTCCAACGGCAATATTAGTGGGTTTGTGCTGAAAGTGTTTGTATCTGATATTCAAATTTTTAGTGAGGATGGAATCTGCGACTGAAAAGTTGCCATTATTAAACCATTGTAAATTTGCATAATAACTTAATGCAGCCAATGCTTGTTCATCAATCAGTCCACTTTCTGTTTGTTCGTGTACGTTAATGGCTTGTAACAATAGGGAATCAGCCATTTCAGTATTTCCACGTTCCTGATGAACGCGCCCCAATTCAAAAAGCGATTCAGCTAACTGATCGAGTGCAGTATCATCCAAATCATTCAACGCGTTAATCGCATTGGTACTTAACGTTTCTGCCTTGTCAAACTCACCAAGCCTGACATACATTTTGCTGAGCTTTGTATTGATATTGGCTTTAAGCTCCGGTTGATCAATTAAATCTTCATCCATTCTCGAAATGCTGTAATCAAGAATACTCCCAATGGAAGCATCCAGTCCCAATGCCTCCCCATCTTGATTATATGAGTTGGCACTTTCAAAAATTCCAACCATAAAATCACTTATTTGTTGGGCTTTAGCGGCTTCCTGATCTGCTAAATTTCTCTCACGATTTAACTCTAGTGTATAATATGTTACCGTTGTAACGATTGTAATTATTATCAGAGAAAGCGTAATGATTGCCTGTTTATTTCTTAAGAAGAATTTTCTGTTTCTATAGGCAAACCCGCCTTTATTGGCAATTACAGGAAGATTATTTCGACTTCTATGAATATCATCAAGTAAACTTGTAAGTGATGAATAGCGGAACTCGGGTTCTTTTCGGATGGCCTTATCAATAATCGCGTCCAAATCATTGGATAGTTCTTTTAACAATGATTTCTTATTCATGTTAAAGGAAACAATTATATCTTTTTCATCCATATTTTTAATGGATTGCGTCATCAGGGAAGGGGTCTCTTCAAGGATGGTTTTTTCCACCTCATGGATGCTCTGATCATCAAAATTGAAAGGGGAGGTGTTTGTAAAAAGCAGATACATCAGCATTCCAATAGAATAGATGTCAGTTTGTAGCTGAGGTGGCTTCTCTAATACCTGTTCAGGGGCAGCATAACGTGGAGTCCATAATCGCTGTCCGGTTCTTGTCATGTACTGATTATTCGGCAGGTCATCGCTAAGTAATTTAGCAATACCGAAATCGAGTATTTTCACATCCCCTGAATTAGTAACCAGTATGCTTGATGGTTTTATATCCCGGTGTACAACCATATTTGAATGGGCATAATGAATTGCCCTCAGTACATTCTCGCAGAGTGATAGGCGCTCAGAAACTTTTAAACTGTTGTTGTTGCAATATTCATCAATGGGAGTTCCATTAACATACTCCATTATTAAGTATGGAGATCCGCTTGCAGTGATTCCCCCATCCAAAAGCATGGCAATATTGGGGTGTTTCAGGTTCGCAAGAATTTCCTGCTCTTGTTGAAATCGATGAAGCAATCTGTCTGTTAATCTTTGCTGATTAATAAACTTAATAGCAACTTTTCGATCAAAACGCCCATCAATTCTTTTTGCCTTATATACACTGCCCATACCACCTCTCCCAAGGAGTGATACAATTTCATAAGCACCTACTTTCTCACCTATGATATTTTCTTTCAATGAAGGACTTTTATCAGCTATTCGCTGTAAATCTTTCATCAATTCAGGGTGCTCCTGACTTGCACTGCCCAGGAAGTTGTTCTCTTCTGACTTGGAAATGGAAAAGAGAAGTTCACGTACTTCCTGAACCAACTCTTCGTCATTACCATAATTCTGCTCTAAATAAGTAAGCTGATCGGATTCATTTAAGGTTAAAATTGTATCCAGTACCAACGAAATTTTCTGCCACTTATCTTTATTCATAAAATTGTATGATAGTATGTTAGAAGGTTCACCTGTGAAGCGAAATAAAGATGAGGATTATCCCAAAGTAAGAGGTTTTTTTAACTCTTTGTAAAGCCATCCTCTTGCTTTTTTCCAGTCTCTGCTTACGGTACTCTCGGAAATATTCATAACCTCTGCAGTGTTTTCGATACTCATTTCACCGAAATATCGGTATTCTACTAATTCGGCCAGACGAGGGTCAAAGCTTTCCATTTTGTTTAGAGCCTCGTCAAGATCGATCAGATTTGATGCTTCCTCTTCTTGAAGGAAGATATTATCGATATAGGTTAGATCTCTCTTTTTACCACCTCGTTTGTCAGCTAATTTTTTTCGGGCATAATCTATTAATATCTGACGCATGCACTTTGAGGCAATTGCGAAAAAATGATTCCTATTCTTCCAATTCGTTTGATCATAGTCGCAAAGCTTAAGGTAAGCTTCATGAACGAGGTCAGTTTTGCTGTATGTATGTTGATGATTTTCGTGGCTAAGGTGCCTGTGAGCCATCAATTGGAGCTCATCATAAACCTTCGGCATTAAATCCTGATAAGCCTTTTCCTCCCCATTCCCAGCTTGTACAAGAAGGTTAGTTATTGTTAAATCTTGCATTGGAGCTATTTTTATACATCTCTTCAGTTGAACATTCGAAGAGTATAATAATAAAGGCTCACAAAGGAAATTAAGGTTTACTTCCGCTATACATTTCGTACTCCAATAACCTGCACTCGAGCGTGGCGTTGTAGTACATCTGTCGGCTTGATGTACGAAGCCCCACTTTTTTCCCAAGAGCATTATTGCCGGTAAATACGTAGCCCCATTTACCCGGACAATCTGATTTAAAAAAGTCTCCGATTTTTTTGTAGAGTGGACGAAGATCCTCATCCGCATCAAGACGCATTCCGTATGGAGGATTTACTACAATTACACCGTCACCATCGGGTACTTCTGTGTCAGATATATCGCAGGTCTTAAAATCAATCAAATGATCGACACCGGCTGTTTTAGCATTTTTTTGAGCTGCATTTAAAGCAATGGGACTAATATCGGTCGCAATTATTCTGCCATCAATCTTCTTTTTTGTCCCGGCTTTTGCCTCATCGCGAATCGTTCTGTAAACAGACTCATCGTACCCTTTTATGTGCATGAAACCGAATTGATGTCTTAGCGAGGCAGGAGCACGATTAGTGGCAATCATCGCGGCTTCAATAGCGAGTGTTCCTCCACCTGTCATTGGGTTTATAAAGTGCTGACCCGGTTCCCATTTGGTGCCCGCAATAATTCCGGCAGCCAGTGTTTCCTGCATAGGTGCCGCAACATTTTCGGTACGGTAATTTCGTCTTGAAAGGGATTCTCCGGATGTATCAATAAAAATGCGTGCGATGTCTTTATTCCAGAAAAGAAAAATGACGGTCTTGGTGAGATCGGAGCCGCTGTCGGGACGGTTATTGAACCGCTGAGTCATGCGATCTACAACAGCGTCTTTACAGAGTAAATTTGCATACTGATCATTATCAATTGTGGGATGATCAACTCGTGAGGTTACCGAGAAAAAACCATCTTCGTCAATATACTCTTCCCATGGAATTTCAGTAAGCCACTCTACCAGCTGATCGGGGCTCTCAATTCGTTTTTCTCCCAGCAGATAGTGAACTCTGTGCGCAGTTCGCAACCAGTAATTCATTTTAATGCAGTCGTTGAGGCTGGCCTCAAGTTCCAGTCCTGTATCACGTATTAAAGTGGGAGTGAAGCCAAGATCTTCAATTTCATTTTTTAAAAAAGGAGGCAGGCCAAATGGACAGGTAACACTAACGGTTTTTTTTTCGGAAAAATCAGCCATGGAAAGAAGGGATTGCTATGTAGTTAATATTCTTTTTATAAATAAAAAAACCCGGGAAGATTAAATAATTATTTAACCTCGCCCGGGAATATAATATCAATGAAGATACTCTCTATTAGCTGGTTATGTCAACAAGCTCAATTTCGAAAGAAAGATCTTTTCCTGCCAGTGGAAGGTTTGCATCCAATTTCAGTTCAGTGTCTCCAACCTCTGCGATACGAACCGGTACCGGTTGTCCGTCTGGTTGATTTACCTGAAGCTGCATTCCAACTTGTGGCTCTACATCATCAGGAAGTTGATCTTTAGGCACGGAGATAATCAGATCTTCGCGTGCTTCACCGTATGCTTCGGTACTTGGGATATCAACTTCTGTAGAATCTCCTACATTTAAACCAACAACTGCTTTCTCAAACCCGGGTATCAATTGTCCTTCTCCCAGTTTGAATTCAAGGGGCTCGCGCTCCGCAGATGTGTCAAAAACAGATCCATCTTTTAATTTTCCTGTGTAGTGTACTTTGACGGTATCGCCGTCTTTTACTTTAGACAAAATGTTCCTTTGTTTTATATTTAAATTGCGTTGACTTAAAGATAACCTTTTTTAAAGAGAAAATAGAATTGAATACCCCAAAAACTCCATTTAACGATCAGATTAAGAGCCTTTTAGAAAATTCTAAGACTGTAGCCATTATCGGCTGTTCGAGCAACCCATATCGGACCAGTTTTCACATTGCTGAATATTTAAGGGAAAATGGTTTTACCATTATCCCCATCAACCCAAATGAAAATGAAGTATTTGGAGAAGAATCATATGATTCCATACTTGATCTGCCGGATGATATTGAGGTAGATATCATTAACATATTTCGGAATAAGAAATTCACCAAAGAGATGGTTGATGATATCGTTAAATGGAGTGAACAAACGGGGCAAAAACCACTTATCTGGACTCAGCTCGATGTAAGCACAAGAGATGCTATGAAATTAGCCAAAAAGAATGGGTTTCCTTACGTAGAAAATCGGTGCCTGATGGTTGAACACAGAAGGGTAAGTAAAGAGTAGAAAGACCTTCAAGCGTGGCCGAGCATTTCGGGCTCCTTGAAGCGTCTGGATAACCGCAGAGGAAGCAAAGGTTTCGCAAAGGTCGCAATGGAAATTGAGGTACCCTTTTCACTTCCGTTTGGATAACCGCAGAGGAAGCAAAGGTTTCGCAGTGGTCACAATGGAAATTGAGGGACTCTTTTCACTTTTCATTATCGTCTGGTTAATCTTGGAGGAAGCTAAGATTTCGCATTGATAATTAATTCTAAAAGGAAATAAATATCGCTCTCTGTGTCCTTTGTGCTCTCTGTGCTGGTGTTTTTTCCAGTCCCGAACTTGATTCGGGGGTTAATCCTCCTCAGGCATCAACACTTTCTTTCTCGCATCCGCATATTCATCCATTTTCGATTTAAGCACCACTTCAATCTCTTTTCGATCACCTTCGGGGATAGATGTCACAAACTGTTTAATGCGATTCCCTTTCTCTTTTGTTGGATCTATGTATTCAATCATAATTACATCCTCACTATGCCAACCCCAGGCAATTACGGTTTTCCACTCAATGAGTTGATCTAACAGCATCACACCTTTAGAACGAAATTCCGGAACCAATTTTAGTGTCCAGCCAAACAGACCAAACGAGATCAATGAAAATCCTGACGTAAGGCGAATACCTGTAATGGGCAGGTCGGTCAACAGAGCGGTTCTGTAAAGTCCGTACAGTATTAAGATGATGGCAAAGATATGCGGAGCAAAATCAACCCAGAATGTTCTGTGTTGATAAAGAATATCACCGCCTTCAGATCGGATTTTTAGCTGTCGGTAAGCATATCCAATGAAGAATCCGGCAATTAACGTATACACTCCCATCATAAAGGGAGCCGCTACAGATTGGGGGAATCCACCGGTTACGTAAGCAATCATCATTATGGTAAAAACTACCATAACGATCAGAGCTGTATTAATAACCCGCTTTGGAGTAAGATGCTCAAGACGGAAATAAGGTTGCGATCCGAAATATCCGGCAATCGAAAACACAAAGAATAAAATGAAAATTAATATCCACATAAATCGAACGTATATTTAAGGTCTCAATGTTAATGACAGTGAACTCTAACTGCAACCTTCTGTATGGAAAAAAAGTATCAGGCAAAATCTTTGGACGTCAGTAATTCAGAACAAATTCTTGAAATTCAATGGGCAGATGGACGCATCGCAAAATACCCTCTTTTCGGTTTGCGAAAAAATTGCCCTTGTGTTATGTGCAGGGGCGGTCATGATAAAATGGGGCGGTTCGAAATTGAACTCTTCTTTGTAAAACCAACCCGAACCTATAATATCAACAAGCTTGAACCGATTGGGAACCACGCATTAAAGATAACATGGGACGATGGTCATAATTCCGGAATGTATCGCTGGGATCTGCTGCGAATCATGGATGAATCAATGGACCGGGATTGATTATTCCGGGATTGAATCAGACAGCTTTCAAAAAATTTCATCTCTTATTATCCCAATAAATCCTCCAACAGCAGCAGCAACTCCAATAATGATGAACCACCTGGTTTCGTTATCCGGAGAGACCGTAAACAATGGGTTATATTGAGAACTCAAAATTTGATAATCCCGATACCCCACATAAATCAGTGTTAGTCCTAGAATAAGTATAAACAGGGAAAAAAGCTTTTTTCGGTCCATTTTACGTAGTTCTATATCTCGTTGCTATGATAATTACTCAGAGAATAATACCATTAATGAAATAGTTCATTGTTAAATATGGATAAAGAAGTGTGTACGATCAAGAGTTTTTATGTTTAGCCCTTATATTTTTCACAAATCTATAGTTGGAACGGGATAGTATTTATTATAGTTTAACATGAAACTAAATTATAGCGATTATGTCAGATAGTAAAAACGGGATTCACCACATATCAATTATTTCCGGAGACGGACAGACCAATGCAGAATTTTATGTGCAAACCTTGGGTTTGCGAATGGTTCTTAAAACTGTAAACCAGGATGATCCGTCAAACTACCACCTTTTCTATGCAAACGGAGCGGGTCAACCGGGATCAAGTATTACGTTTTTTCCCTGGCCGGGAGCGGTTAAAGGAAGTGCGGGAACCGGACAAACAACGGTGATCGCATTTGGTGTACCTGAATATTCTTATGAGTTTTGGACTAGCCGATTA
>PWFZ01000055.1 GCA_003555185.1 Balneolaceae bacterium
AAGAGCGCCATAGGTGCGGCATTGTCCGAATTTTGAATTCAATCGCGGGATATATCGCACCTACGGCGCTCTCGGTTTGGTGTTCGCCCTTACCCCATGGCCACTTGAATGTTCAGCTGCTATCCAATTAAGAAGAACGTTTGTAATCCCGCTCGTCGTAATGCGCCTGTGCCTTTTTCTCATTTATATAATATGTGTCGTTGGACGCCATAACATGAACCTTTAAATTCAATAATGAGAGGGGGGTTTCATCTTTCAGTTTTTGATAGTTATCATAATCAAAATCACTGGCATCAATAAGAGTCACCATTCCCGAACCTATTACTTTGCATATATTTCCTTCCTTAATAATAATGCCTGTGTTTGCGTCCAGACCAATTCCCAGCTTATCGGGAAATTCAGCCAATGCTTCGGCAAGTCTTGCAAAGCGCCCCCGCTGAATAAAATGAGTATCAAACAGAATCTCTTTTATAAAACCGAGGCCAGTCCCCATATTCAGGTCGTTTTTCATTAAAAGCTCCGTCTCTTTACCTTCTTCTACCATTTTTTCACCCATCATTGCAGCTCCGGCGCTGGTTCCGGCTATCACTAACTCTTCATTTAAATATCGATCCTTAATTAGATTATACGCATCTGTATCAATCATATAATCAATAATCTGATTTTGATTACCCCCTGTAAACAACACCACATCCGCCTTTTTTATCCTTTCCAGGGTTTGGCTGCTATTTGCGCTGCCACGGTCTTGTATATATAATATATCCAGATTTTCTACCCCCAGTTGGCTGAATATTTTCCTGTATTCATCACCTGCTTCTTCAGGCTCGTCCGTGGCAGAAGTTATTATCTCAAAGCGTGAATCTTTTCCGCCGGCATGCTTGATAATTTCTTCAAGAATAACTTCTTCACCAAAATCAGCCTTTAATCTGTCATCAATTTCTTCGATGTCTTTTTCAATACTGCCGCCAACAGCAATTAATTTTCCGTTAGGTTTTATTTTATTATTCATAATTTAAGCGTTTCTGTTAATGTGAATTTTCTATGATGATCAACTACTTTTCTATACTCTCTTATGATGAGTTTTCATCATCGGCCTTACATTTCATACTTCTATCTTTTTCCTTTTAACCTGAGTTCGATTATTAAATGATGAATTCAAAATCCCCCTTAAAAAAGGGCTTATCTTTTGAACGCTAAGCTGGTGTATTTCACTGCGTGTTGTTCGCTTCGCCAGGAGCCCTTGTTAGGGCAGACTTTTTCCTTACTAAAAAAAGTGCCTGAGTTTTAAGGGTTAAGTAGATAAAACGAAATGGATTAAAAATTCTTTTATTTGATCATCAGTTTTAAGATTAGTCTGATTCCTATTCAAACTCTAAAGGCTGAAAGCCTGACATAATCCAGCCTATTGCAACGCCATAGTAATCTGGTGAGAGGACACCCTGCAGGCTTTCAGCCTTCCTTATCCGCCTCTGCTTTTACGATGCAGGAGCCTTCCAACTCTCTTTAGAAGGGTTTTAAAAAACATTATCAATCGAATTCAGGTTGTAAAGGAGTTGAACACACCCTGTACGCAAGTTTGTGGAATTGCCACTTAAATTCTGAGCTTTTCTGAACTGAATTCTGAACCATGCGAAGTGGCCTAAAAGATAATTGTACATGCAAAATAAAGCTCTTTTTTTCTTTAAAAAGCTGGATTTAGGAGGTTTTCACAGTTGGGTCTTCTTCGGGTCAAAGTCGGGTCATATTCGGGCCTCGGGTTTCACGCCTATTCCAAATTCCAAACGGTGTTGCATATACAAGGCAATTCAGATTGCTTGATTAGTTCCACTGATTCCACGGCCAACCCTTTTATAACCTGAGTTCAATTAAATAAATGGCTGTCACCTTATCATGAGGAGAAGCCAGCCCCGTTTCGGGGTGGCATATCCGTAGCCCCATGGGAATGCAGGGCATTTCCGTGTGGGGTATGATGAAGGCTTATTAAAGATAAGCACCGTAGGTGCGAATTGTCCGATTTCTGAATTCAATCGCAGGATGTATAATCTGACGTAAGAATCGAACTCAGGTTTGTAGGCTCTTTCAAGGCTTAACTTCGAATTTTGAACAGCGGAAAAAGAAGGGATAGTGAAGACTCATTTAGCACTGATTTCCTCACCATTCAATCACACCAAAATTCTCCTTCTTTAGCATTTCGTTAATCTCATCCAGGTTAAAATATTCCGGGTCATAGGAATCTCCAATCCACTCTTTATACATTTCATGATCGGAATGCGATGGATTTTTTAACGCCTTTTTAAACTCCTGAAATCCCCAAACCCCTCCAACATCCTCCGGTGGACAATTCATGGCTCCGGCTGTACAAACCGGCAACTTGCCATCATGCTTTTCAATCACTTCTTCGAGTTTGATAATATGTTCCCATCCATCACCAAAATCGTAATCGTATTGAATCTTGTCATTCTTCTTCTTTAAAAGACTGTCTATTGTATATCCGGTATAATCGATACCTGCTGAATCCCAGAAGTCAGCCTCCGCTGGCGGTTCCAGGAAAACTTTCCCTTTTACAAATTGGTGCAGATGGGAGTTGGTCCAGCCCATAGCCGTTTGTATCACTTTGTGCAGATCACTCAGCAGCATATCGCCAGGTATAATCAGCCTCCTCCAGATTTTCGGTTTTGAATCAGAAAGTTCAAGTTTGATTTGATAAGCGGTTGTTGGCATAATTTTTTCATTTTAATTCTAATAAGGCTGATGCAGTGCTCTTTCTGTATTGCAAGTTGAAAGGCAATAACAAACTAAAAATTTGAAATTTAACTTACTAACCTGAGTTCGATTGTAAATCA
>PWFZ01000381.1 GCA_003555185.1 Balneolaceae bacterium
AAAGACAGCGTTTATGAATATGGCCAGCGAAGAAAATCGTGGCTGAAAGTAAAAAAACCGGGCGGCAACATCGATACAGTGATGATGTACGCTCATGCCGGAAGCGGTAAACGGGGTGGTATTTATTCCGATTTCACCTTAGGTGTATCCGTAAAAGACGATGAGCGATACGAAGAGGAGTTCATTCCCATTGGTAAAGCATACGGGGGTTATACCGATAAAGAGCTCACCCGAATGAATAAAAAGATCAAAGAGCTGACGGTCGAAAAGTACGGGCCTACCCTTGGCCTTCTTCCGCAGCTAATTGTAGAGATTGAATTTGATGATATACAAATCAATAAACGTACAAAAGCAGGATATACGTTACGATTTCCACGATTTAAAGCGATACGGTGGGATTTATCCTCATCTGACACCAACACCTTAAAAGATGTAGAACAACTATTTCAAAATAAGATAGATCAGGAGAGGCTCTCTCAAGATCAGAACCCAAGTTTTTTGTTTAATCAGGCTTCAAAAAATTCAGGGTAAAAAGTATAAAGAAGGTTTTATTTTATAACTGATTTTTGGTTATTTATGGTGGACTGTTCAAATTAGCCCCTTTGCTCAAAGATAGACCCTTATGAAAAAAGTTACTGTTCTCCCCTTCTTATCTTTGTTCATCTTTACCGCTTCTTTAACTATCGATTTATCGTTTGCTCAGTCCAATCAGGAAAGAGCTGATAGCCTCCGGAATTCGATCAACCTTACACAAAAAGACACCTCAACGGTTAATGCTATAAACGGGCTGGTAACAATTTTTTTAGATTTAAATCAAAACAGAGAGGGTGCTGAGTGGGCAGATAAGGGAATTGCACTGGCAGAGGAAATTAAGTTTATATCCGGCAAGCAAAGTCTGCTGATCAACAAAGCTGATCATCTAAAGAATAATGGTGAATATGAAAAAGCACTTTTGACATTAGATGATGCAGAAAAATTAGGGTACAATCCTGATTCACATTTCAACCTCTTGAATCTACGCGCGAATACGAACATTCGCATGAATAATAGTTTTGTTGCTATCGAGATTTTCAGAGAGATGGAGGTACTTGCTGATTCTGCCGGTAATTTAGATCAACTTTCCACAGTCAAAAACAATCTGGCTGTAAGCTACTCTAATCTCGGGGAGCGCGACAAAGCACTACAGCTATACAGTGAGGCTCTTGATATTGCTGAAGAACTGGACAACAAACCCAATGTAGCCATCGCACTAAACAATGTTGGTTATCAGTTTCAAAGAGGTGGTAACCCGGAACAAGCCAAAAACTATCTCTACCGGTCAAAAGAGTTAAGTGAAGAGTTAAATCTGCAGTCCAATCTTTTGCGTGTATATATCAATCTGGGCAACGCCTATAAAGATAAAGAAGAATTTGAAAAAGCTATTGAGTACCATCAACTGGCATTGGGTATGCGTGAATCGCAGCAAAACGTTCCCGGAATTATTCAAAGTAAATATAATATCGGCGATGTAGAATTTACTCGTGGCAAATTCGGCTTAGCACGACAGTATTTTAGCGCAGGGCTTGAATTAAGTGAAAGTATAGGCTTCCCATTGGGTATTTACTACACCACTACCGGACTTGGGCGTCTTGAGAGTGAGCAGCAAAATTTTGATCAGTCTATTGAATGGTTCCAAAAAAGCTTGAATGTAGCTGAGCAATTAGCGAATAACCAGATGATATTAACGATTCAAGATCACCTCTACAAAACTCACAAATTAGCTCAACAACCTACAGAGGCTTTGCAATGGCTCGAAACGTATAATGCCCTGAGCGAGAGCCTGAATTTAGAAGAAAAAGAGCGCATCATTGCTGAATATGAAACCCGTTTTGGGATGAGGGAAAGCAGACAGCAAAACGAAGTTTTGCAAGCCAGGCAACTACAGCAGGAAGCGCAGTTAAATACTCAGAGATGGATTATTGTGTCTGCTATCATCGGGGTTTTATTTTTACTGGTCATCGGAGGCTTTTTGATGTTGAATAGTAAAAAGAGCGCACGTGCCAACATACTGCTCAAGAAAAAAAACATAGAATTGGAATCCCTAAATCAAACCATCAATCAGCAAAAGAAGGAGCTAGAAAATTCCAACAGGGTCAAAACAAAGCTATTTGGGATAATAGCTCATGACCTGAGAGGGCCGGTTAATTCGATGCAAAGTCTTCTTTATCTACTCCGGGAGCATGACCTATCAAAAAAAGAACTTGATGAGTTAACTGCCGATATGGAAAACAGTATTACCGAAAATGCGACTCTAATGGATAACCTTTTAGGTTGGGCAAAGTCACAAATGGATGGTCTCGAAGTAACTAAAAAAACATTCCACCTGAAAATCTGTGTGCGAGCAGTCACCGAAAATTTCAAGTCCCGCTTCCGGGAAAAAAATATACAGGTGATAATTGAAATACCTGATGACCTGACAATTCATGCTGATTACGACATGATCAAGCTGGTAATCAGAAATCTTTTTGCAAACTCTCTTAAATTCAGCAAGTCAAATTCAACAATAACAATCGCTGCGAAGGATCAAGATGGGCGTGTTCAAATAAGTGTTAATGATGAAGGTGTAGGAATTCCTGAAGTAGACAAACCAAAGATTTTCAATTCGATTCATTTTACTTCCAATGGTACAGAAGATGAACAAGGCAGTGGCCTTGGTCTTAATTTATGCAGGGAGTTTGTGGAAAGTCATGGAGGGAAAATTTGGTTTACTTCGGAAGTAAACCAACATACTACGTTCACCTTCGAAATCCCGAATGCATGTCTAAATCACAGCCAAATGGAACTACACCACGAAAATCAGAAAG
>PWFZ01000044.1 GCA_003555185.1 Balneolaceae bacterium
AGCTGCATCATGTTTTGATTCGCTTTCAGGTCGGGGTACGATTCCGACAGCGCAAACATTTTTCCGAGGGCCCCGGTCAGCGCCTGTTCCGATCCGGCAAGCTTTTTCATAGCGGCAGCATCATCCGGATTATTGGCAACCTGTTTTTCAACTTGTTGTGCCTGGTTTCGGGCCTGAATAACGGCTTCCAGTGTTTCGCTTTCGTGTTTCATGTATCCCTTGGCGGTTTCAACCAGATTTGGGATTAGGTCGTAACGTCGTTTCAACTGCACATCTATTTGCGAGAACGCATTCTTCAATCGGTTTCTCAGCGAAACAAGATTGTTATAGATAGAGATTGGCCAAACGATAAAAAAGAGTAGCAATACCGCAACAATTATAATCAGTGTAATATTCATGGAAGTAGATTTGAAGTGTAAAATGAATGATGAACATCAAGCCATAAATATACAAGGCTTTGATGGGTTCTGCTACCTTTACGAAATATAAGTGTGTAAAGTTGTGGTATTAGTACTAAGCTGCAAATACACCGATGCATTCTTGCTGATTTTCCAAGTCGGATTTATTTATTCATTAATTAGATGGAATCAGAATCAAATCCTCCTGCGGCTCGGTTAAATACTCTGCTCCGTCTTCGGTAACTACAGCCATTTCTTCCACTGAGATTGTTTTTGTGCCGCCCTCAATTTCCCATTTAAAAAATCCGTCGTATGCAAAGACATTTCCAACGCGAAGCGGTTCATATGCTGTAGAACCTGGTTCCCGGCCTTCTTGAGCACCGCCAAGGCTTGGTCCTACATCATGAGCTACATATCCTACCGGATGCCCCGTATTCCACATCACGTTCATAGAACCGTTTTCTGAAAGCCAGTTTCGCTGAACCAGATCAACTTCCAAACCGGTAATTCCGGGTTGCATAACTTCTAAAACCATGCGGTTAGCATCTCTTGCTACTTCCCAATATCGCTGAATATCTTCCGGAGGCTCATTTTCACCGGGTTGAAGTACATATGCAAATCGCTGAATATCGGTTACCCACATGTCGTAAACTTTAATGCCAAAATCGATCTGAATTACATCTCCCGGTCGGATAATTTTATCTGTTGGATGAGCATGCCCGCGATCGGGACCGGAGTTAACAGCAGGGTTTTGATCGGGCGACCACGCGTCTGTCACACCATAATCCCGCATCTTTCCTTTTAGGAAATTTGCGATGTCCTTATCTGTTGTTTTGTTTGGAATAACTTGTCTATAGGCCTCTATCTCCCATTTTGAAGTCAGCTCTGCTGCTTTTCGTAAAATATCAACTTCAGCGGGAGTTTTAACGGACAGCCATTCAAACACCAATTCTTCGGAAGAGATTATTTGATTGATTACCGGCTGAATAAGCTGGTCTGTAAATCGCTGGTATTGTGTAAAGCTCAAGCCGTCAGCAATTTCATTCGTTTCACTAAAGTTCATAGCCAGTTTTCCGCGGTGAGTATTGTTCAGGTAGTTTGCCGCCTCAGTAAGGGCCCCGGGACTGCGATCAACAACAGCAATACTGTCATGAAGGGCAATTTCCTGAAGAGCGGCGGCCTCACCCGGAGGTGTGAATACCGTAGATCGTACTTGTTCGCCATCCAGTTCAAATATAAAAACTGCAGGAGCAACGGCATTTTCACAACCTATATGTCGGGCCAGCGGATCGTTGTTGTTCGATCGGCACAAAATTACCCAGGTGTCCACAACAGCTCTCTGCATGGCCTGAGGAAGCAGAGTTTGAATCCGTTCATTTCTAATGTCCGGCCAGGGATTTAATCCGTCAAATGGGTTATCTATTACTTGCTGATCGCCTGATGAGCATGAAACAAAAAGAATAGCTGAAATTAAAATGAGAAATCCGGTTCGAAACATAAATTTAGCCTGAATTGAAATTTTCTCAATATGTTAAATAAATTTCAAATACTTCATAGATTCTTTTAAATCTGAAGGTTAGTTTATAGCCTTCCTGCTACCTCACAGGCTCCAGTTTGGCGGAAAAATGCCTGAGAACGTCGATGTCTGAAACGATTCTGTAACCACTCAGCTTTTCACGCTGTTGGTAGGCATGAATTACCGTTTCGGCCAGATAGTCAACATGGCTTTGGGTGTAGACCCGCCTCGGTATGGCCAGCCTCACCAGCTCCATGGCTGCCGGCTTTTCACTTCCATCAGGCTGCAGGCCGAACATCACACTGCCAATCTCCACACCACGGACGCCACCAACCAGATAGAGTGCGTTTGCGAGGCTCCATGCGGGGTATTGCAATGGTGGTATATGAGGAAGCATCTCCTTAGCGTCGATATAAATAGCGTGCCCGCCCGCAGGCTGCACGATTGAGATTCCGGCATCCATCAATTTATCACCCAGATATGCTGTGGACCGAATCCGATAACGCAGGTAACCTTCATCCAGAGCTTCATAAAGACCGATTGCCACAGCCTCCATGTCGTATCCGGCCATACCACCATAGGTGGGAAATCCCTCTGTGAGAATAGTCAGACTGCGGCATTTTTTGGCCAGTGTATCGTCATTCAATGCCAGAAAGCCGCCTATGTTCGACATCCCGTCTTTTTTTGCACTCATAGTGCATCCGTCGGCATAATTAAACATCTCACGGGCAATCTCCTGCGGTGATTTGTTAGAATACCCCTCTTCCCGGGTTTTAATAAACCATGCATTTTCAGCAAACCGGCAGGCGTCTATAAAAAACGGTATGCCATGCTTTTTTGCCGTCTCAGATACCTCCCGAATGTTTTTCATGCTCACCGGCTGTCCGCCACCCGAGTTATTGGTTACTGTAAGCAT
>PWFZ01000303.1 GCA_003555185.1 Balneolaceae bacterium
AAAAGTTTCAATTTCCGGAATTTGGTACTGGTTTAGTTCCGGATATTCCAGACTGTTTACATCAACAGGCTGTGCTCTGTCAACAGCTTGGTCTTGTGTGGCACAAGACGCTGTAAACATTAGTGCAAAAATCAGAATTGTATTACGTTTCATAGTTTTGATATTCATAGTTAGAGATCCCCCTTAATTATTTTCTGCCATTTCATCATCCTGCACGTTCTTGATCATCCCGACCGTGCGGTTGCTTTTCTTGATGTACTCTTTCGCCACGCGCTGAATATCATCAACCGTTACGTCATTAAGCCGCTCAATATCTGTAAATGCTGTTTTCCAGCTCCCACCATTTACATGAGCAAATGCCATGGTTTGCGCGACCCCCTGGTTAGATGTCAACCTTCGAACCAAACTGGCCCGTGCATTTGTGCGTACTCGCTCCAACTCCTCTTCGGTAACACCTTCATCAATTATTTTTTGGTACTCTTCGCGAAGTGTGTTCTCCACATCTTCCATATCCACTCCCTGATTGGGCACTACAAAATTGATGAACATGCCCTGGTATTTACTGCCCGGATATCCGTTTTGAGCTCCAACCTGCAGGGCGGTCTGATCCTCAACCACCATTTTTCTGTAGAGTCGCGAGGTTCGTCCGGTCGTTAAAATGCTAGCCAGTAAGTTCAGAGGCTGGAAATCCGGATGTTGATTGTTTACTGTGTGATATCCCTCCATATAAATCGGCTGGGATTGCTCCTCAATAATAAATCGTCGTTCCCCCCTTTGTGCAGGTTCCTCAACCAGCAGTTCAGGCGCCGGATCTTTGTACTCCATTGGGTTAAAATATTTTTCTGCAAGGCTTCTCATTTCTGCAGGATCTACATCACCCACAATTGTTACCGTAAAGCTTGATGGGGCATAAAACTTTTCGTGATATTCCCATGTGTCTTTAATGGTTGTATTGCGAATATCTGATGGCCATCCAACAACAGGATTTTTATATGGATGAGCGGAGTAGGCTGTAGCGGCAAATTCTTCAAGCAATCGCCCAAAGGGGTTTGAATCAGTCCGCTGCCTTCGTTCTTCATAGATCACTTCCTTCTCAGTGTAGAACTCTCTCATCACAGGATTAATAAACCGGTCAGCCTCAAGCATAAACCATAACTCCGCTTTGTTTTGCGGCAAACTGTAGAAATAACCGGTAGCATCGGTTGATGCAAATGCATTTACACCGGAAGCACCTTCACGCTCAATTATTTGGGTGAACTCATTATTTACAACAAACTCTCCTGCTTTATCCTGAATCTCTTCAAAAGCGGCCCAAAGCTCCGCCAATTTTTCTTCGTCGGGTTCAAACTTATTTCGCTCTCTCAACCATGCACTGTAGGCATCGTCCATCTGATCGATGTACTTAGACTCCTCCTCATAGTTAGTAGTGCCAATGGTTTTACTTCCTTTAAAAACCATGTGCTCGTAAATGTGCGCGATTCCTGTACGACCAACGGGTTCGTTTGCAGATCCCACATCAACAAGTGTGAAAAAATGAGCTGTTGGGGATACGGTGCGTTCTACAATTATAAAATGTAGTCCGTTATCGAGCGTAAACTCGGTGACGTTCTCTTCGAATGTTTCAAGGTTTTGAGAAAGAGCAAATGCCGGAGCCAATAGAGCAGCAGCACAAACTAATCCCATCACCCATAATCTTAATGATGTCATATTAATTGATGATTAGGTTAGGTATGATGTCGGTTATAAGTCGGGTACGGAAGTATTTGGAAAAAGATTCATCTCTTTTTTCAATAATGAATTTATTATGCGAAAAATTTGCATATCCAAATTGAGAAAGTCAATTATTCCAAAGAATTCTCACGTTACGCAAGATCAAGTTACTCTGACTACTCTCTTTTCACCATAACGACTTGAACTGTATATCAGATAGATTTCAGGTACAAAAGTGCCTGATTCATACTGCTTGCGTAAATACCCTTTTCACGAGGAGTGAGTTCAGACCTGACAGGTTTAGAAACCTGTCAGGTCTCCATTCAACTTTTAGTACCTGATCTTGCTATTCCCTCTTTCAATAGCTTCAGGTACGATCTTCTTTGTGTTGGATTTCGAGTGTACTTGTCCAGCCAGCGCATATCCAGCATATATTTTAAGATGGCGTAGACCCTGCCCTTCAATACCCATTGGTTCATAACGTAGAAAGCGGAATCGGGCCCGTTCGAGAGAATCAGCGGGTTTGTAAAATAGGGCTTGTACTGCGTAAGCGGTTCATTTAGAATGGCTGCTTTAATGTTTTTTCTGAGCAGAACTCCTTGCTTAACCGCATGTACACCAATCTGCGGGTAGTTATTCCCGCCAACATCGGCCATATCTCCTGCGGCAAAAACATTAGGGCACCCTTTAACCTGCAGCGTTGCTTCTGTAAGAATGCGACGGTCGACACCCGTTTCAAAATCATTTTTTATTGAGACGGATTTCGGTCGGTTTCCCGCCGCCAGAATAGTTTCATCGAACTCCCTGATAAACCCCTGTGATGCCTCCTTGCCTGTCATGATTGTAACACCACGCTTGTTCAGTATGGAAGTTACTTGTGCAGATAACTTATCAGGAAATGAAGATAGAAGCCGGTCATTATTATCGAGGATTGTAACTTTTGGCTGATCCATTAATCCGGGATGCGTCAAGTTCATGGCAATCTCACATCCGGCTGCACCTCCGCCAACAATGAGTAATTTTCGCACCGAGCCGGAGACGATCTCCTCCCTGAGATCCAATAGTTTTGACATCGGCTTCACGGGCGAAACGTTGTCTCCTTC
>PWFZ01000399.1 GCA_003555185.1 Balneolaceae bacterium
CGAACCAGTTTCGGATTCAAAATCAGCTCACAAGTTTTGAAGAACTTTATCAACAGGCCGTGCAGAAAGGAGTTATACCGGAATTAAAACATACAGCATGTTCGGCTGCAGCATTGGCTTTTCCCGAAACTGTGATGGATATGGTTAGGGTAGGGACGGCCCAATTTGGAATGTGGCCAAGCCCCGATATTTATAATTTGCACTTACAGCGGACCGGGAAAAAGAGAGATGCACCATTAAAACGGGTATTAAGCTGGAAGACGGATGTGATGCACATCAAAGAGATAAAAAAGGATGAATATGTAGGGTATGGAACCAGCTACCAGGCGCCACGTGATATGAAAATTGCCGTTTTGCCGATCGGTTACAGTAACGGTTATCCAAGAACACTATCCAACAAGGGAGAGGTAATTATTCGCAATAAAAAAGCACCGGTGATAGGGCTCATAAATATGAATGTGTTTATGGTAAATGTGAGTCATATTAACGATGTAGAAGTGGGTGATGAAGTGACGTTGATTGGGCGGAAAAATAATCATGTGATTAACATAAGATCCTTTTCGGAAGTTACGAACGCTATCAACAATGAGCTGGTAAGCCGTCTGCCAAATGCCATTCCACGAATTGCCGTAAAGTAAACGCTGTTCTTTTTTGCCAAACTCTAATAGGGCTAATTAAATCAAGATTTTACGACCTAAATAAGGTAGTATAATCAGGCAAAGGTGATCAGTATGGATAAATCAAGAATCCAGTTTAATGAAGAATGGCTGGTTGATACCGTCACTACGCAATTGAATGTCTTCGCATTTTCCCGGGAGGGTTACTTTTTCATTGAAAACATTTCGGAGATCTATACACTTATCAAAGAGAATATGCAGATTTCTCCGTTTATTATATCTCACTATGTAGCTATGGCACATTGAGTTGAAAATTTAATATAAAAAAAAGCCCGGCCTGATAAACAGAACGGGCTATTTGAAATCTTGAAAAAACGGTGGATTCGTTATTAAATCAATAAAATTTTCAGGTGTTTAAAATTCAGAGCGATTTTTTTCACCCCATTTCTCAAACCATGATCTGAGATAGAGCTGACTCCGAATAAAGTTGGATGGTTGCGAACTGGTTCCGTGCCACTCCTCCTGAAATCGTACCATAGCCGTTGGTACACCTAAAACCTGGAGGGCATTATAATACTCCTCGGTTTGTGCCATTGGAGTTCGAAGGTCGTTTTCGCCTGTCATCAGCATGGTTGGTGTGGTGACGTTACCAACATACATCAGGGGAGATCGCTCCAGGTGTTCGGTGGGATCATCCCAGGGATAGTTTTCAAAATTGTTATACCAGCCAATTCCATCAGTTGTCCCCACAAATGAGACCCAGTTGATGACGGGACAGTTCGATGATGCAGCCGCAAATCTGTCGGTATGGCCAACAACCCATGCTGTAAGTACTCCACCGCCTGAACATCCGTAAACGTATTTTCGATCTTCATCAACCCACCCTTTACCGATAAGTTCGTCAACACCGGCCATCAGATCGTCGTAATCCTTACTTGGGTATGCGTTATTGATTTCATTCGCAAATTCGCTGCCGTAACCGCTGCTTCCTCGCGGATTTGTGTAGAGTACGAGGTACCCATTCGCAGCGTGCTCCTGCCAAGAGTAGCTAAAACCAACACCATACATTGCGTGCGGTCCGCCGTGAATAACAAGCATCATTGGATAGGTTTCGGACGGATCGAAATTGGGCGGTTTTACAACCCAGCCCTGGATGTCAAGATCATCGGTGGAAGTGTACCAAATCTCTTCCACGTCACCTAAATTTACTTTACGCAATAGGTCACTATTCATATTTGTTAGGCGATTCATATCTGACGGTCTATTTGGATCAATCAGGTAGATATCTCCGGGCTCGTGAAATGAGGAGAGAGTTGATGCCAATATGCCATCATTGCTTATAGATGCCGTGCTGATTTGATGAACTCCCTCGGTAATTTGCTCAACGCCTCCACTTGCCGAAACATAGTGCACATTTCGATTTCCTTCAGAGTTAGCGGTAAAGTATAGCCCATTGCTGTTGGGTGCCCACATCAGGTTTGAAACCGATCGGTCAAAATCACCGGAAATCACTTTGGGGTTTGATCCATCTCGATTCATGATATAGATATCCCGGTTTCTATAAGTATCATTATGAAAGTCATCTCCCATAAAGACGATGTAGTCTCCATTAGGGGATGGCAGGGGATTGGAATCAGGACCGTACCGGTCGGTTAGCTGTGTGATTGATCCATCTTCAACAGATACTGAATAAATTTCGCTGTGTCGCCATTGAAGCTCGGCATCTTCAACCCGCAAAGATGAGAAAACAAGTTCCCGGCTATCGGCTGTCCATTCGGCTGATGAGTGATCCCAATAACCATCGGTGAGTTGACGAACAGCTCCGCCATCTGCTGAAACCATGAAAATGTGGGTATAGGTGTCATCCACATAACCCTGGCGGTCTCGCCTGTATACCGGCCTTTCAACAACTTTCGGGTTTTCCGTCCAGCTTGCTCCTTCGGGCCGTGAGGGCATATTTATGGTGAGATCGGGACTGGTGTCGACCGACCGGTTGAATGCAATATATTTGCTGTCGGGCGACCAACGGATATTTGATGGAGACTTGGTTAAACGAGTAACCTGACTGGTAGCTCCTTCATCATCCATCCAGCGCACGTAAATTTGATTGCCATTCGGTTCACCTTCTGCAGTGAATGCAATTCGAGTTCCATCGGGTGACCATGTTGGATTGGAGCCTTCAGCGATAAAGC
>PWFZ01000418.1 GCA_003555185.1 Balneolaceae bacterium
GGGCGCGGATGTATGATCCGGAAGTGCCGCGGTTTTACGGGGTGGATGCGATGCGGAGTGATATGCCGGGGTGGAATCCGTACCACTATACGTTTAATAATCCGGTGCGGTTTGTAGATCCGGATGGGAATATGCCAAGGTTACCTGCTCGCTACAATCCACTATCTCAACTACAGGGAATGTGGAACACAGCAGTAGCTTCAGTATCAAATGCTCCATCGAATGCGGGGAAAGAAATACAAAGTACATCAGTTAATGTAATTCAGAATGGCCCTGAAGTACTTGACTACGTAACAGCTGGAAGCACTGGAGTTGCCGTTGGGGCTACTGGTATTGCTATTGCAACCGGACCGGAACCTGTATCAACTGTCAGTGCGGGTGCGGTTGCAGGTATAGCGGCAAAGACCGCAATTGCATCAGATGCAACAGCAACAGCATTGTCTTTAATCGATGGATTTGTTCTAGATGGAGACAAAAGTAAAGCTTTATCGCGACTTGCAGGAACAGTTACTGGGTTTGGTGCTGGAAGAGCAACTACACGAGTTGCGGGGAATGCATTAAGGAAAAACAATCCAAATAACTTAAGTGCAGATCAAGTTACTGCTATGTCTGAAGCTGCAGGCGCCCAAACTGGTGCAACAGTAGGGATTGGCATTAATATTCGCAACCAATCGACCCCTACACCCCTATTAGAAACCCAGGATTCTAAAGAACTATGAGGCTCTTATAGTGAAATACATTAAAGAAATCATTTTCCAAATTGTGTTTTGGTCACTTGTCATAGTGCTTACTCTAAAAATTGATGAATGGCCATTTCATGTTTTGGTATTTGGATACGCTTTGGGCATGCTTCTGATGCTGATTGGAGAAATAGAGAACTTTAAAAAATGGGATGAACTTCCGTATTGGAACAAAGAATGGTTACAATGTTTGGTTATTGCTTCTACAGGGGTTTTTATCGGAGCACTCGTAGGTTTAGTTGCATATATACTGGGTTACTATGAGCCGTAGATTAGAAAAAATGAGAATAACTTGAGTTTTAAAAATTAATTCAAGTAGAGTTGGATGATTCCCAAGCATATCAGCAGTTTTACCGCTTTCGAAATCTAGACCGGCACACCCGCTACATTAACGCCTTACCCTACAGTACTGGAACAACAGCGGGCCGCAGGGAGAAGCCGTCGGGCGCAAGAGACAGCTGCCACCGGTAGGTATTGGTGATGTATTGGAAATGCAGGCTGGTACCTACATCGGCTACATGCGGTATTACTACCTGAAGGATCATACTTCGACTCCGCTCAGCACAAGCCTAGGTTCTATTCGCGTGACCCTGAACCAAAACGGGGCGGTAGCAGGGTACGATGATTATTATCCGTTTGGCCTGCAGATGCCCGGAAGATCAAACAACTCCGCCAATGCGCATGATGCCCAAAAGTTTACGGGGCATTTTCTGGAGCAGGAGGATTATCTCGATATCTACCCCGCCGGGGCGCGGATGTATGATCCCGCGATTGGGCGGTTTTTGGGGGTGGATGCGATGCGGAGTGAGATGCCGGGGTGGAATACGTATTATGCTAACATTTAAAAAGTGAGAACGGGCTGCATAAGGTCCTGGAGCTGGTTCTTAGCGACTGATGAAGACTGGAGGAGCCGCTGCATTAGAGCATTTGAATGGTAACAAAGCCAACGGGTATCGCCCCGGCCATGTATATGGCCACGGAAAACTACTTGAATTACGCATCCCACGCGACCGCAACAGGGAATTTTAATCCCAATGTGCTGGCCCTTCTACGCAGTCCCCAGACACACGCGATGGGAAACGACCTGAACGCCCTTCCGGCAACATTTATTAAAGATCGTCGCGGTCACTCCATTTTTCTGGGTTAAGCGAGGTGTGAAATACTGCGGAGATGATAACCTGCTTTTCCTTGTCGTTAACTGAAAAATGCGCCATAAAAGGGAAACTGTCCAATACAGCACATCGGGTTTCGTCATAGCGAACGGCTGCAGATGTTGGATTTTTGCAGATTTGATCAATTGTGCTGCGTACTTCTTGTGTGAACCGTTTCCCCAACCCTTTTTGTATTTCATTGTACCAGTGGGCTGCTTCTTTTATATCTTCCTTAGCCTTTGGTAAAATGATGGCTTCGTACATTTATAAATCTTTTTCGATGTCTTTGATAGCAGTGTGAAAGTCGAGCGCCTGTTCGGGATTGTTTTTGAAGTCCTGATTTCGCTTGCGAACCTCGTTCTGTTGCCATTTAGGAATATCTAACTGTTCAATATCCCTGTATTTTGCTTTAAGCTCATTCCATTCTGATATAGGGATAAAAACACCGGTGGTCTTGCCTTTGCTGTCTGATATGTATTGCACGTTCATAATCTTGTGTTAAGGGTATTATGTATTATACAACTACGACTGGTTGAGAAAAACGGCTCCAGGGGCTTTAAACATTGAATAATATGGTTTGCCAAGATACTTCATTACTTAAATGCTTTTATAAAATATCCCAATAAAGATTTAACAGCAAGGAAGAGGTTGACTATTCAGGGTCAATATCTATCCAACGAACTTAACTGAGCGAAATTTTAATGGTAAAAGCCACACCCTGCTCTAAGGCCCCCGCGTTACGGGCTTTTGGGCTTCGATGAGGGAGTTCGAGTTGAGGGGAGATTCTTCGACCATGCATTGCGGAAGCCGCATAGGGGCTAATCGTAAATCTCGATTTCCAATACCCATGTGCCTCTCAGAAAGGGATATCTTTATTCTTTTCTGGTACGGTCGAATATCAAGTCCATATAAAAAAA
>PWFZ01000076.1 GCA_003555185.1 Balneolaceae bacterium
ATCTTGTTTTTCTGATGCAGAGCGGGAATAGTAATCTGCAAAAACAGTTGAGTCAGTCAGTTGCCGGGGAGAATGTGCGTCTTGAAACAGTTATACAATCCCCCACCATGGGCGGGAGGCAAGTTGATGGGCGAATTGTGACGATTATTATTGGAAGCGATGTTAAGGATCCGGTTCGCAGTGCTCAGCACTTTCACGCGATGGAGAAGAATGCCAAAATTATACTTTTAGCAAAGTCCCGGAATAATGCAGAGTGCATTAATCACACAATCCGTTTTTCCCCTTATTTGAACAGCAATGTATCATGTCTTAACGAATCGGATAAGGAGAAGTTCGAATCACTTTTGCAGAAAAGTTTGACGACCGGCAGATACCGGGTGATTATTGAGGAAGCCAACACTCAGTTCTCCTTTTCTAAGACCAGTACAAATCAGGAAGATGGTATTCAACAACGTACGCACGCATTAAATAACACCATCGAAAAACTTCTAAAGGAAAACGAAGAACTGGGAAAAATTAATAAAGAACTGGAAGCATTTACGTATGTCTCGAGTCATGATTTGCAGGAACCTTTGCGAAAAATCCAACTGTTTGCAGGGCGCGTACGTGATAATGAGTATCAGAACTTATCAGAAAAGGGGGTACAATATTTTGAGGTTATGCAAGATGCCGCAAAGCGAATGCAAAAACTTATTGAGGATTTACTCACGTTTTCCCAGGTGAAAAGTGAAGGTCAAAAATTTGAAAAAATTGAGCTGGAACACCTTGTTGAAGAGGTGAAATTAGAGCATAAAGAATTTATTGCTGAGAAAAATGCGACGATTGAAATAGCAGATACGTGCCGGGTTCCGGTTATAATCTTTCAATTTCGTCAGCTAATGAGCAATCTTATCTGTAACTCACTGAAATATTCAAAACCGGATACCCCGCCTCGTGTTGTGATTAAAGGAAGGGTTTTGACCGGGAATGAAATTATCAAAGAGAATCCATCTGAGTTAAAAGGTAGACTTATACCTGAACAGAAATATTGTTATATCAAAATTGAAGATAACGGAATTGGATTCGATCCCGGTTATGGCGATCGTATTTTCGAGGTTTTTCAAAGACTTCACACCAAGGATGAATATGAGGGTACAGGAATAGGACTGGCCATTGTAAAGAAAGTAGTGGAGAACCACCGGGGAGTTATCACGGCGAAGAGTGAGCCAAACAGAGGTTCCATTTTTGAGATTTATTTACCTATGGAATAATAGCAAATGGAATAATAGCAAGTAGACGCTCATTATTACACCGTACTCGAATAGGAAACCCTGTTTGTTTTCTTTTTTAGATACTCATCGAATACCATAGCAATATTTCGCAAAAAGAGCCTGCCGGGATTTGTTATGAAAAGACGGTCTTTCAGTAACAAAACCAATCCATCTGCTTCCATTGGTTTTAACATTTCCAGTTCGTCTGAAAATAGCTCTTTAAAATTTAGTCCGGTCTCTGCAGCAAAGTCATCATAGTTGATGGTTGCTTTGCACATAATCTGCATGATGATTGTTCGTCTGAGTTTATCTTCTGCGGATAGCGACAGTACTTTTTTTATGGGAAGCTTGCCATCATCCAGCATCGCATAATATCGGGCAAGATCTTTTTCATTCTGATAATAAAGATTATCACCCTGCGAAATTCCCGACATCCCAAGGGCAATCATCTCCAGTTTAGCATGAGTACTGTAACCCTGGAAGTTTCGCTGGAGTGTCCCATTTTCTAATGCGCGGCTCAGTTCGTCCTCTTTCTTAGCAAAGTGATCCATTCCGATAAATTCATATCCCAATTCAGGAAGCCGTTCAATGGTCATCATCATCATGCTCAGTTTCTCATGAGTGGACGGAAAATCATTCTCATTAAGAAGCTTTTGAGCGGGCATCATGGAAGGGAGATGGGCGTAGCTGTAGACTGCAAAACGGTCAGGGTTAAGGCTTACAACATCATCAATCGTTTTGTAAAACGTGGAAGACGACTGTTTTGGAAGGCCATAAATCAGATCAAAATTAATGTCCTTGATTCCATGTTTTCTCAACAGTTCAGTAACCGTTTTGGTTTGATGGAACGGTTGAATTCTGTGAATGGCTTCCTGTACCGCTTCGTTGGTATCCTGCACACCCAGTGATGCTCGATTGCAACCCATTTCCCGAAGGGCTTTGATATGATCTTCTTCGACGCGCCGGGGATCAATTTCTACGCTAAATTCTACGTTTTCGTGAACGGAAAACCCGGAGTGAATGAGTTTTCCTAATCTCTGTAGTTGCACAGGCGTTAAAAAGGTGGGAGTTCCGCCGCCGAAGTGAATCTGCTTTACCGGAGATTTTTGATGAATGGTTTTCTGAACCAGTTTAATTTCTTTTTCAAGATAATCCAGGTATACATCCCCGCGATTCTTATCACGAGTAATAATTTTTGTACAGCCACAGTACCAGCAAAGCGAAAAGCAGAATGGAATATGGAAGTATAGTGATAATGGTATGATTTTTTGTGAGCGCTCATCCAGTGAACGCTTCAATAACGCATCATCAAATGAATCCGTAAACTGAACCGCCGTTGGGTAGGATGTGTAGCGCGGCCCGGAGACGGTATACTTTTTAATCAGTTCTAAGGTCTCAATTTTATTTTTCATCATAGCCTATCCGTCCAGAAGTATATCAAATCCACCTTCTGTAGTTAAACGAAGATTTCCTGCTTTGCCTTTTTTAACAAGATCATCAAGCGTTGTTTCTTCAAGCATTTTTCTGACCGAATCCCTTGTTTCTGCCCATTTATC
>PWFZ01000387.1 GCA_003555185.1 Balneolaceae bacterium
GGTTTATAGAAATTTAGACAAAAAAAAGGGAAACAGGTGCTCAAGGCCTGTTTCCCGGTTATTCTCTCTTGGTTGTTCACTCTTGATTAATTTTAAGTTATATAACATGACGATATGAGTACCATGGTTGCTTACACAATCATGGTTTTTTATTACATATATAATTGTTTTTACATAGGGTAGTCCTAAGGCTACAGACACAGGGGAAACCGAAGAACAGACAAACAGAGAAAGTCGTATTCAGAACAAGTACTTTATTCTGTCGTGCACTAAAATTCCCATAAACCATCTTCCATAATCCTCTCTCTGCTGGTGCTATTTCTTAAGGAGGGTTAGGTTTATAGAAATTTAGACAAAAAAAAGGGAAACAGGTGCTCAAGGCCTGTTTCCCGGTTACTCTCTCTTGGTACTCTCTTGATTTGTTTTATTACGATTTGATATTAGATTCAAAACGTTTCATAACATCGTCATATTTAAGCACCAGGTACTTATACTATTACTACTCTTTGTTATATAAATGACTGTTATTAAATAGGGTAGTCCTAAGGTTACAGACACAGCGGGGAAACAGAAGAACAGACAAACAGCGAAACTGATAAACAGAGAAAGTGGTTCTGAGCGTCCTGGTAGAGTCTGGTCCGCCCACCGGCGGAGAAGTCCTGCCAGAGTCGCGGGGGCACAGGGATTAACCCTCGAATCAAGTTCGGGACTGGCAAAAAAACCATCACAAGTGAAACCTGACGTTATTTCTTAAGGTGGGGTGGTTTTTAGAGTTTCGACAAAAAAAAAGAGACAGGTGCTCAAGGCCTGTCTCTCATCTCTCTCTTGTATTCTCTCTCTAAATATTTTATTACTATACCTAACATGCAATGCTTTTAATAATGATGCAATACATTTAAATAGTCATTTGTTACATTATTTTCAGGTTGTAAAATCATGATTCTATCTTGATTTTCCGGAGTTCTCCTTACCAATGTTATTTCCGGAGTTAACCATGGTGTTGAGTTTTTCACCCCCACGAATTCCAAAGTCGAGGGTGCGGATTGGGAATGGAATCATGATATCATTTTCATCGAATGCTTTTGAGATCGCAATAATGGCCTCACTTCGCACATTCCAAAAATCGGGATTGGTAGTAAATGTTACCCAGAAGCGGATCTTAAAATTAATGGAGCTATCGCCAAATTCATCATAATAAAATTCAATTCCTTTATCGGATAATACATGCTCTACGTTATCAACGGCTTCAATGGCTACCTTTTTTGCGTTCTCTAAATCATCGCCATAAGACACGCCGCAGGAAAGATCAATTCGCCGAAGACCGGTAGAGGTATAATTTTGTAGAGGATTCTCAAATACACTTTTGTTGGGAATGTAGACTATCTGACCCGTAACGGTACGGATGATTGTGTTCCGAAGATTAAGTTTCTGAACCACTCCATAGAATTCGTTGGTTTCGATTATATCTCCCAGACCGAAAGGATGACGGATTGAAAGTATTACACCGGAAATAAAGTTTGAAGCGATGTCCTGAAATGCAAAACCGAGGGCCAGACCAATAATACCGGCACCGGCAAGGAGAGAGGTAACAGCACCATCAAGCTGAAGAATACTAAGGGCAATAAAAACACCGATACCAATAATGATGATGCCCACAATTGTTTCCAGAAGGCTAACAATGGTTTTATTATCGGTAACTCTTACAAGCAGATTGGTGACTGTTTTACGAGCTATTTTCCCCAGTACATAAAATATAATGAGAACAATAAGAGCAACAACCAGGTTTGGCAGCATGGAGATAAACTCTGTTATCCATGCATCAACTTTATCGACAACGATTTCAAAAGAGCTGTTAAAATCTAAGAAGTACATGTAAGATGATTTTGTATAATGGGTGTCTCACCTAAAAGTAAGATCTGAGCTGATGATAAGATTTTGGTAATAGCTATTTATGAATTTGGTCAGTCTTTTTAACTACTCCGCAAAAGTAATAAATATCGCTCTTATTTTTAAGTTAAATTCCAGATATCCTCCTCAACAAACTCCAGACTGTTCCCCGCAGGATCGCGAAAATAGGTTGATTCTGCACCGTTTGGCCAGGTAACTACCGACTCAATTTCCACATCATTTTTCTGCAGCCACTCTTTCCATGTATGATAATCTTCTACCGCAAAAGCAATGTGGCCATTTCCTTTAGAGCCGTGTAAGGGAATCATATCTCCGTTTACGTTGGTCTGATTATTTTTGGTATGATTGGGATTAAAAATTAAGAGCATACCCTTTCCGCATTTGAAAAATATATGGCGTCCTTCTTCCCCGGTAACCTTTGTTAGTTTTAGAATCGTTGTATAAAAATGTTCAGCCTCTTCAAGATTTTCTGCATAAAGGCACGTCTCTATGATCTTATTTATTTTCATAACACCCGGTTTCAATGTGAAAGCGTTCTCTGCTGATTAGTATTTACAGCCCCATCCGGAATGAGAATCCACACCGGAAAGCGGCCCAAACTGAGGAGCTCTGTACCATTTTTCGACGCCGGCTGACAGCCCGGGCAGATCTAACTCGTCAATGGAACGACAATCACTGTTTTCTGATGCAAATCGGTCTTTTCCTCTTAAATATTCCTGATATCCGGCATACATTGAATTCAGATAGTTATCCAGTTCGGCCATACTGTATAGTGAAATGGTAACGGATGTACGAGTCGATTCTGATAAACGTTGATACGTAATTTCAGCAATTTCCCGCCCAATGGTGTCACCGGTTCTTGCATCTGTATTTTCGAGCATAGTAAGGGGAGCCAA
>PWFZ01000355.1 GCA_003555185.1 Balneolaceae bacterium
CCTTCGACTCGAAATGGGATTTGCCCTCTATGGAAATGATATCACCAAAGACACTCATCCCCTGGAAGCGCGAATGGGATGGCTGACAAAGCTGGACAAAGGGGATTTCATTGGAAAAGAGGTAATAGCCCAAAAGAAAGCGGACGGTTTGAACCGAAAGCTAATGGGATTTGTGATTGAAGAACCACGTGCCGTCCCACGATCGGGATATGCGATTACAGATCAGGAAGGAAACGAAATTGGATTTGTAACCAGCGGAACTCAGTCCATCACATTGAGTAAGGGAATTGGAATGGGCTATATCCAAACCGATCATGCTAACGAAGGAGATTCAATTAAAATAGTTATACGTAAAAAGAGCGTGCCGGCAACGGTGGTAAAACCGCCTTTTATCAAAAAATAGAAGCAACAGATGGCGAATTTAGAAACACTTGACGTATATTTATCGGCTCACTCCTTTCCGGAAGAGGAATTACGGGACAAAGTAACAGTAGTGATTGATGTGCTTCGTGCCACATCAACCATTGTAACCGCACTCCAAAATGGTGCAAAAGAAATTGTGCCGGTTGAAGATATGGGAGAGGCAAGCCGAATTGCACAAAGCGTGGACTCAGATAATATTCTGCTCTGTGGTGAACGTGACGGAATTAAAATTGATGGCTATGATCTTGGTAATTCACCGCTGGAATACACAAACGAGATGGTTGGCGGTAAAACGCTGATATTCAACACAACTAATGGAACGCAGGCAATTAAAAAAGCCGTGGGTTCCTCTGCTCTTTATATCGCATCTTTTTTGAATCTGTCTGCCGTAGTGGATATCCTTCGTAAGGAAGAAAAAGACATTGTTTTGATTTGTGCAGGCTGGCGCGGGCGATTGGCTTTGGAAGACCTGATTTTAGCCGGAAATATTGTTTATAATATGTGTGATGGAAAATTAGTGCCTGAGGCCCGCGATGGGGCGAAAGTTGCTTTTGGGCTGTACGAAAAGTATAAAGGTGATGTTGCGTCTGTTATTCACTCATCGAACCATGCCGTGCGCCTGAAAGGCCTTGAAGTAGAAAATGATATCGATTATTGTTCACAAAAAGACACCTGCTCTCTTGTCCCTGTATTGAACAAGGGAATTATTACCCGTTAATTATGGCAAAAAAGAAAAAAACTAAATCTCCTTTTTTAAGCAGTTTGGATTTTACCCGTAAAATGGAAATTGTGGGAATTCTGATCATGGCCGTTGCCGGCTTGCTGCTGCTCAGTATAGCATCATACAACCCAAATGATTATGGTGTTGTAAAATCGATGAGTACTGGCTCTATCTTCACAGTAGATCAGGGAATTGCGCTCAGCGTAAATAACTGGCTGGGTGTAATTGGCGCCTATATCTCCTACTTGTTTGTACATACACTTTTTGGTTATACCAGCATTTTTATTCCGGTAATGGTTGCCGCGCTGGGATGGTATGTGTTTCGGCAAAAAGATATTAGCGAGCTTGGCTGGCCAATGGCATATGGCATATGGGTGATGATTCTATTCTCCACATTATTTGGGTGGTTCCATAATGAGTACGAATGGTACTCAATGATGTGGAACGGAAACTTTGGACTTGGCGCGGCTATCGTGCTTCAAAATATTATGGGCATCGGATCGATTGTCACTTTGTTTGTGCTATTATTTGTGTCAATTTTAATGCTGGTTGATCGTGATCTTCAAAAAACGATTGATGCCTATCGCAATACCATCAGCAACTTTAGCAGTACCCGGGAAGAGCAGAAAAAGAAAAAAGAGGAGAAAAAACAGAAAAAAGCTGCTATCAAGCAGCAGCAGAAAGCAGAAGCTAAGCTTAAAAAGGAGGCGAATAAAAAGGCGAAAGATGAGAAGAAGTCTGAACCGTCAATTGATGATATTGTAGAGCGATCTCAGGAAGAGGATCTTAAACGGGTTGAGGAGCGCAAAAAACAGAGTGCAGAGCTGGAAAATAAACCATCACGTGCAATTCTGGAAAAGAAGAAGGAAGTTGAAGCTGACGAAGACGATGATGACGTAGACATTAAGGTATTTATCGGTGAAGGTGATGAGCAGGCGGACGAAAAGGACCTCGATCGCCAGAATAAAGAGAAAGCGAAAAGTGTGCCGGTTATTAAGTACAAGTTTCCCGGAATTGATCTGCTGGATTCGCCGCCAAATGAAGGAAATGAAGTGGATCTGGAAGAGATCAAAGAGAATAAGCGCATTATTCTCGATAAGCTAAAGCGTCACAAAATTGAAATTCTGAGTATTAACGCCATTGTTGGTCCGACAGTAACACTGTACGAACTAGAGCCTTCACCTGATGTAAAAATCAGCAAAATCGAAAGCTATGCGAATGACCTGAAAATGGCCACTGCGGCACACGGTCTGCGAATTATTGCACCTATTCCGGGGCGATCTGCCGTAGGTATTGAAGTTCCGAACAGTACCCGGGAAACGGTATATATCAAGTCGGTAATCAACACCAAGAAATTTGTGGAGACCGATATGGATCTGCCGGTCGCTTTTGGTAAAACGATTGAGAATGATGTGTTCATGCTTGATCTTACCAAATTGCCCCACTTGCTTATTGCAGGTGCTACGGGTTCAGGTAAATCAGTCGGTATCAATACTATTATTACCTGCCTGCTCTATAAATGCCACCCCGACGATATTAAATTTGTGCTGATTGATCCCAAGAAAATTGAACTATCTCTGTACCGAAATATCCAAAATCACTTTTTGGCCGTATTGCCGGGGGCCGAAGAGCCTATTGTAACGGATACCAGTAAAG
>PWFZ01000126.1 GCA_003555185.1 Balneolaceae bacterium
AAAGATGTATGAAATGTTTAAGCGATTGGAACTGCCCTTGGAGTGGCATCGGGAATTGTTCGATTACGCGAGATTCATGGGACTTATTCCACTGACATCCGTGGCTGATCCACTCAGCGTTGATATTGCATTAGAGGCAGGAGCAAAGGCGTTGAAACTAGCTTCCGAAGATTTAATTAATCTTCCATTGCTGGAATATGTTGCTGCGAAAGGATTGCCTATTCTGCTTTCTACGGGCATGGCTGATGAGATTGAAATCAAAGACGCTGTCAATCTCATCGATGGCTTTGGCAATGCCGGAAAGACCATTTTTTTGCATTGTGTATCACTTTACCCAGCAAAGGATTCTGAAGCCAATCTGCTGCGTATGCTGCCAATACGAGAGATAACCAACAGCCTCATTGGCTACTCGGATCACACTGTAAGCCCCGAAGCGTGCATTGCTGCTGTAGCCTTAGGCGCCTGTGTTCTGGAAAAACACTTTACTACAGATAAGAATCTTCCCGGTCCGGATCATGCAATGAGCGCAGATCCAGGCGAACTGAACGAGCTGGTACGCATGGTAAGGCGTACCGAAAAAATGGGCGGAGAAAGAAGCATAAAAATTTCGCAACGTGAATTAGCCATTCGAAAGAGTTTTCGCAGGTCAATTGTAGCTTCAAGGAAATTGCCTGCGGGCAAGGTGTTAGAGCGTGGAGATTTGGCTCTGAAACGCCCAGGTGATGGAATGAAACCACGACAACTGAGCAAAGCTATTGGAAAAAAGCTGAAATTCGCAGTTCTTGCCAATGATCAAATTAAACCTGATATGCTTGAATGATATTTTTAGAGGTGACGAATGGATTATTTGAGGCGTTCAGAAGCAGCTAAACTTGCTACTCAAAAAACAATAGTGGGTTTTGGCGCCGGGGGGCTTGGTGTGCAAACCCAGCAGTTACTGGACGGTGTCATTGCATTTTTTGTTGATAATGAGCCAATTAAATGGGAGACGAAATTGGAAGATGGCGTACCGGTGCGGGCTCCCTCGGTGTTAAAAAATATTGATCCCAATTCTTTTGCTGTGATTGTCTGCTCTGAACATTATGAAGAGATTAACAAGCAACTGAATACGATAAATGAAAAAATACAAACATTTATTACTCCGCTTTTGCGAGATCATGAAGTATTTAACAGGCTATTGGATTGTTCGAAAAAATTATTGGTTAGTGCATATGGCGTTGGTGGAGGGTTATATTTGGTCAATGGATCCACAGAAGAACATTTATTGCTAAAAAAAGGTTCGTTCCGGGGCTTGTTGAGGATAGACGACCGTCTGTTTGTTGCTACTGAAAGGGGGGAAATTCATGAAATAATTTCTCTTAATCCTCTCGAAACAGTTGTATGTTATAAGGCAGAAGAACTGACACAAATGCATGGATTGGCTTTTTGGGAAGAAGAAGATTTGTTAATCGCTGGAGAGGCGCAATTCGATCGGATTACTTTTTTAAAAAAAAGCGATTTTAGATTGGTGGATCGAATATCATTAGGCAGAAAAGGGCTCAAGCCAGACATGTATAATGGTCATGTCAACGATCTGTTTGTTGAAGGAAATCGACTGTTCGCGTCTATGATTTCTTACAGTAATCTTAGAAAAAGTGGAATGTATGATGGCTGTATTATAGAAATTGATCTTCCTTCACGAGAAGTTTTAGGTCCTGTAATGCATGACTTGCTTTTTCCCCATTCCATTAAAATTGTTGGGAAAAACTTTTATGTTTTGGAGTCGTTGACAGGCAGGTTTGTAAATGGAAAAAAACGAACTGTTGCCCGGTTGCCTGGATTTATAAGAGGCTTATATATCAATAATAACCTTGCTTACATCGGTCAATCAAGAAACAGAATGTTAAACGAAGCGACTGGCTATATACCTACATTATCAATGGATAGCGGTATATATGTTTTAGATCTACAAAGCAGCTTGTATAGATTTATAAAAATGCCGGAAATGTGTGATGTTTACGATATAATAGATTTGGATGTATAATCGACCTGATTGCAGTTTTTAGATTAATAGGGAGCTCTATATGCATTGGGGCAATGAGCAGCAAAAAAAAATGAAACTCAAATTCTTGTTAGATCAATATTCTTTTTTCAGAGGTGGGAATGTAGATACAATCGTCCCTTTCTATCCGGATCAGGTCGACTTGGATATCTCAAACCGCTGTAATTTAAAGTGTATAACATGCTTTCATAGCATTGAAAGATTTAGCCCTTTCCCTGACATGACGATGGAAACCTTTCGCAAAATATTGGATCAAGCAGAGAATGTGTCTTCTTCCATCACATTTGGCAACCATGGCGAACCTTTTTTGCATAAAGACATTTTGCAAATGATTCGGGAAGTCAAAGAGCGCGGGTTTTTTCTAAATGTTATAAACAACGGTACGCTTTTGTCCGCGGAAAAAGCGCAGGCGCTCATAGACGCCCGAGTTGACCGCGTATCTTTTTCGATAGATTCTGTGGATCCCGAGATTTATCCAAAGATAAGGCGAGGGGGCAAATTACAAAGAACTTTGTTCAATATTTTAAATTTTGTAAGAATGAACTATGAGCAGGGGTTAAAAGTATACGTAAACATTTCCACGGTAAATTCGCGCTTGGCGTTCTCTAGTAAAATTGATATCCGAGAATTCTTTTCCAAGCTTCCGGTGCATGTGATCTATACCAGCGACATTTTAAACTTCCACGATATGCTTGCAATCAGGGAGGAAACAAAATTTGTCCAGCGGGGTTACGACAAAATAACTGATCTTAAAG